>DATJVC010000039.1 GCA_035501935.1 Gammaproteobacteria bacterium
CGCATCTTGCCGTTGACCTGCAACACCAGCTCGATTTCATCCTGTTTCAGCGCCTTTTCGTCGGCTTCCGGCCACGGCGCCTTGAGGATATCGTCGCCATATCCCAGTTCCCGCCACAGATGATCGGTGATGTGCGGGCAAATCGGCGACAATAACCGGAGAAGAATAGAGAACGCTTCTAGAAGGGCGGAATACTGCGTTTTTTCGACTTCACCAAGAGTATAGAGGCCGATCTCCTCCGTACTCACCATTGTTGGTAGTCCGTTATCAAGTAGATTCAACAGCTTCATGCACGCGGATGCGACTGTATTAAATTGCTGCTTTCCAAAATCAAAATTCGCTTGATTGAGCAACAGATGTATTTGATGGCGGAAATCTAATGTTCTTTTAGTCGCAGCACCCCAATTTATGGAATCGGCCCCGTTGCATAATTTAATTTCTGTTTTCAAAGGTTCTTCATGTGCCTTTGCAAAGCTCCATAAACGTCTTAAGAAACGAAATGCACCCTCGACGCTGGTATCAGACCATTCGAGTGTTTGTTCCGGCGGGCTTGCGAACATCATGAAGAAGCGCGCGGTGTCGGCGCCGCATTTTTCAATCAAGGCCTGCGGGTCGACGCCATTGCGCTTGGACTTCGACATGGTGCCCATGCCTTGGTATTCGATTGGCCGCCCGTCGGTTCTTGATTTGGCACCGGTGATTTTGCCGTCACTGTCGTGCTGCGGTTCCACTTCATCAGGCGCAAAATATTCGATGCCACCTTTGTCGGTGCGGCGCGAGTAGATGTGATTGAGCACCATGCCTTGGGTAAGCAGTTTTGAGAATGGTTCGTCATACTTGACCAGACCGAGGTCGCGCATCACCTTGCTCCAGAAGCGCGAATAAAGCAGGTGCAGGATGGCGTGCTCGATGCCGCCGATGTATTGATCCACCGGCATCCAGTAATCAACGCGCTTGTCGACCATCGCGCGATCGTTGTCCGGACACGCGTATCGCGCGTAGTACCAGGACGAGTCCACGAAGGTGTCCATCGTATCCGTTTCACGTCGGGCCGGTTTGCCGCACTTCGGGCACGAACATTTGACGAAGTCTTCGCGCTTGTTGAGCGGATTGCCGCTGCCGTCCGGCACGCAATCCTCCGGCAGCACGACCGGCAGTTGATCGTCCGGTACCGGCGCGTCACCGCAGGCATCACAGTGAATGATCGGAATCGGGCACCCCCAATAACGTTGCCGCGAAATACCCCAGTCGCGCAGCCGCCACTGCACCTGTTTGGCCCCCAGACCTTTTGCCTTCAAATCGGTGGCAATGGCATCGACGGCTGAGGCATGATCGAGGCCATCATATTTGCCAGAATTCACGCAGCGGCCGCGTTGCTTGTCCTCGTACCAGGACCGCCACGCATCCGTCGAAAAGCGCTCTCCCTCTACCGCGATGACCTGTTTGATGGGCAGGTTGTATTTTTTTGCAAAGTAAAAATCGCGTTCATCATGCGCGGGGACAGCCATCACCGCGCCTTCGCCATAGCTCATAAGCACGTAATTGCCGACCCAAACCGGGATTTTCTCGCCAGTCAGCGGATGAGTGACGGAGATGCCCGTCAGCATGCCTTTCTTTTCCATGGCCGCAAGATCGGCTTCCATCATCGTGCCGCGCTTGCATTCCTCGATGAAGGCGGCAAGTTTGGGATTATTTTTAGCGGCATGCGCGGCGAGTGGATGCTCGGCGGCGACGGCGCAGAAGGTCACGCCCATGATGGTGTCGGCGCGGGTCGTGAACACCCACAGTTTTTCCTGCTTGCCATCTAATTCATACGGAAACGCGAAACGCACGCCGACGCTCTTGCCGATCCAGTTGGCCTGCATGAGCTTCACGCGTTCCGGCCAGTCAGCCAGTTTGTCGAGATCAGCCAGCAATTCATCGGAGTATTGCGTGATGGCGAGGTAGTAGCCTGGGATTTCTTTCTTCTCGACCAATGCGCCGGTGCGCCAGCCGCGGCCATCGATCACCTGTTCGTTGGCGAGCACGGTCTGATCGACCGGGTCCCAGTTCACCACCTGGGTTTTTTTGTAGGCAATGCCTTTCTCCAGCATGCGCAGAAACAGCCATTGGTTCCACTTATAGTATTCCGGATCGCAGGTCGCGAGTTCCCGCTTCCAGTCGATGGCAAAGCCCAGCGACTGGAGTTGTTTCTTCATGTAGGCGATGTTCTCGCGCGTCCACTTCGCCGGCGGCACATTGTTCTGGATCGCGGCGTTTTCGGCGGGCAGGCCGAAGGCATCCCAGCCCATGGGTTGCAGGACGTTGTAACCGCGCATGCGGTGGTAGCGCGTCAGCACGTCGCCGATGGTGTAATTGCGCACATGCCCCATGTGCAATTTGCCCGACGGATAGGGGAACATCGACAGGCAGTAGAATTTCCGCCGCGCGGGATCTTCGGTCACCTCAAACGCACGCGCGTCCCGCCAGCGTTTTTGCGCCGCCGCTTCAATGGCGGCCGGGTCGTAGCGCTCTTCCATGGGTTGACCGGAAAATCAGAGGGTTGTGGGAATAATGGTGTGTCAGCTTACCGCACACCCAAAGTCCGCTACAACCGGCGCGGACGCTGAAAGATCCTCAATGATGGGGCGAGTGGAAATCCGAGCCCCAGGAGGGTCTGAATTCATGACGCTGCGCCAGTCGGGTGAGCATGTCGGTTTCGTCTTGTGTTTGCCTGCCATTAACGATTTCCATGCCCACGCCGCCGGCGCTCTTGAACGCGACCAGCATTTCGCGCACCTTGGCCGCCGTGAGTTGGTAGCGCAATGGGTGGGCGAGCACGCTCCAGCCGCCGGCGCCGTGGATAATCTGAATGGTGGTTTCCTGCGCCGGCCAGTCGGTGGCGATGTATGCAGGTTTTCCGCGGCCGAGCAGGCGCTTGAACGCATCGCCCACATTTTTTACCCGGCCTTGTCTTGCAAGATAACGGGCAAAGTGGGCGCGGCCGGGGCGGTCGTTGTCCGCGAGCAAGCAGGCGCCTTCGTAGGCGCCGGTGTGTCCCAGCTTGTTCAGCCGCGCGCCGATGTTGCGTGCGCGCAGGGTTCGCATCTCCGCCAATTTGTGCGTGAGTGATTTCAGACCGGAGTTATCCGGATCGATACCGAGGCCGACGATGTGCAACGTGTGATGACGCCAGTCCACGGAAAGTTCGATTCCGGGAACGAAGCGCAGGCTCGATTCGCGCGCCGCGCGCGCGGCTTCGTCCAGGCCAGCCAGGGTATCGTGATCGGTGAGCGCGATTTCTTCGACACCGCATTCGCGGGCGTGCCGCATCAACGCCGTGGGCGATAACGTACCGTCGGAAGCGGTGCTATGGGTATGCCAGTCAATGGGAGCGAGCATTTTTAGTGGACGAGATGCAAACGGTCGGTGGTGATAATGACGGGCCCATCCGGCATTTCCAAACGCACGAATTCCACCGCATGCCCCCGCAGATGCGCGAGGCCGGGATGGCGATCATGACCGTTGGGACTGAAGTCAAAACCGTACCAGCGGTGCAATACTATCGCGCCGCGGGCGTTGCGACCAATGCTCAGCCGTCGCAGCGCAACGGTTTGATCCAGAAACTGTACGCCCATTTCGCCACAGACCTGGCGGCAGCGGATCAGGGTAGCCTCGTGCGCCCGCGCGCTGTCCCACCAGTACGCAATGAGCGCGAGAATTGACGCAAGGGTAAGCAGGCTGCCCATTCAAAAAGTCGGAAACAGCATCGTGTAGGAGTGCATTCAAGGCGCCGGACGATGGTAACACGGGGGAACAGGAACAGGGGTCAGCCGGCGCCAACCGTCAGCCGCCGGACGAGGCCGTTCGCGACCGTGAAGGACACCGTCATCGGCTGGCAGCAAACCGCGCAGTCTTCGACATATTCCTGTGTTTCGCCCGCCGAGGGATCCAGCAACAATTCGATACGCTCACCGCAATACGGGCAATCGACGGACTTTTCGATCAAGGCGTTCATTAAGATGCGGACGGTGGGTCAATCGCGAAAATTGGTGTATTGCAACGGCAGGTCGAATTTGGCGGTGCGCAGAAGGGCAATGACAGCTTGCAAGTCATCCCGCTTCTTGCCGCTCACTCTCACCTGTGGCCCCTGGATCTGCGACTGCACCTTGAGCTTGCTGTCCTTGATCTGCCTGGAGATTTTCCGCGCCAGTTCGGCGTCGATGCCCTCGCGTACGGTGATGACCTGGCGAGCCTCGCTGCCGCTGACTATGACTGGATCGATCTTCAGGCAGGCCAGATCGATGCCGCGTTTGGTCAGGCGGTGCTGCAGGATGTCGAGCGCCTGTTTGACCTGAAACTCGGCTGGCGCACGGATCGTCAGCACTTTTTCGGTCTGTTCGATGCGGGTATTGGTGCCCTTGAAGTCGAAGCGCGCATTGATCTCACGGTTGGCCTGATCCACCGCATTGGCCAGTTCGTGGGCGTTGACCTCGGAGACGACGTCGAAGGATGGCATTACGGCAGCCTAAATCAGCGCACCTGCGGCCGTCTAATCCGCCGTGCGGATGAAATAACAATAGATAATAGCTATCATATTTATTAAATAATATTATTTTCACTATTGACCATGCCCGATTATTTTGCACCGCACCAAACCCACTTTTACATGAGGATGAGTATGAACACATTGGTCAATCGCATCGCACCGGAATTCAAGGCCGCCGCCGCGCTGGCGGACGGCAGCATCGTCGATGATTTCAGGCTGTCCGATCTCCGCGGCCGCTACGTGTGGCTGTTTTTCTGGCCGCTGGACTTCACCTTCGTCTGCCCGTCGGAAATCATCGCCCATAACAATCGCATCAAGCGCTTCCGGCAGCTGGGCGTGGAAGTGGTCGGCGTATCGGTGGATTCACAGTTCACGCATCTGGCCTGGCGCAATACGCCAGTGGAGCAGGGCGGCATCGGTCCCGTTGGCTTCACCATGGTGGCCGACGTCAAGCACGAAATCACGCGCGCTTTTGGCGTGGAGCATGAGGACGGCGTCGCCCTGCGCGCGAGTTTCCTGATCGATCGCGAAGGCCGGGTGCAGCATCAGGTGGTGAACAACCTGCCATTGGGCCGTAATGTCGATGAGGCCATCCGGGTCATCGAGGCCTTGCAGTTCACCGAGGAATACGGTGAAGTTTGCCCCGCCGGCTGGCAGAAGGGCGATCGGGCCATGAAGGCCGATTCGGCCGGCGTTGCCGCCTATCTGCGTGAACACGCCGCGAGCTTGTAGTCGATGCTTGAATCCGTGCGGGCGATCACTCGCCCGCACGGTATTCTTTATATTCTTGGGAGTGGATGGATAAACAATCATGAACAGAAAACACCAACGACTGTTGATTCTGGGCTCGGGCCCGGCCGGCTATTCGGCGGCGGTCTATGCCGCGCGCGCCGGTCTCAACCCGGTTCTGGTCACGGGGCTGGAGCAGGGCGGCCAACTCATGACCACCACCGATGTCGACAACTGGCCGGGGGACGACGCCGGCGTGCTGGGACCGGAATTGATGGAGCGGATGCGGAAGCACGCCGGGCGTTTCGGCACGGTGCTGATTTCTGATCACATCCACACCGCTGATCTGAAGCAGCGGCCATTTCTGCTCACGGGCGACAACGGCGAATACACCTGCGATGCGCTGATCATCGCCACCGGCGCCTCGGCCATGTATCTGGGCCTGCCCTCCGAGCAGGCCTATCGCGGCAAGGGCGTGTCGGGCTGCGCCACCTGCGACGGGTTTTTCTACAAGGACAAACCGGTGGCTGTCATCGGCGGCGGCAACACCGCCGTCGAGGAGGCGCTGTACCTGTCGAATATCGCCTCGCACGTGACCGTCATCCACCGCCGCGACAAGTTCCGCGCCGAAAAAATATTGGGCGACCGGTTGCAGGAAAAGGCGGCGACCGGCAAGGCGGACATCTGCTGGAACCACGTGCTTGATGAAGTGCTGGGCGATGACAGGGGCGTGACTGGCATTCGCATCCGCAACAATCAGACGCAGACGACGCGGGATCTCAAGCTTGACGGCGTGTTCATCGCCATCGGCCACCGTCCCAACACGGAAATATTCGAGGGCCAGCTGGACATGACCAACGGCTACATCAAGGTCAAAAGCGGCACCGGCGGTTTTGCGACGCAGACCAGCGTACCGGGCGTGTTCGCCGCCGGTGATGTCGCCGATCCCATCTACCGCCAGGCAGTGACCTCCGCCGGTTCCGGCTGCATGGCGGCGCTCGATGCCGATAAGTTTCTCGAGCAGCACAAACCGTAGGAATGACACTCACCGAGCTGCGCTATTTTGTTACGTTGGCGCGCGAATGCCACTTCGGGCGCGCGGCGGCGGCCTGTTTCGTGAGCCAGCCCACCTTGAGTGTCGCCATCCGCCGCTTGGAAGAGGAATTGGGCGCAACGCTGTTCGAGCGGAAGAATAATGACATTCAGCTCACACCCGTGGGTGCCCGGCTTACCGAGCGCGCCTGGCGCGTGCTGAATGAGGCCGCCATGCTGAAGGAGGCGGCCAAACAGGGAAGTGATCCGCTCCAAGGGCCGCTGAAGTTGGGCGCGATTTTCACCGTTGGCCCCTATTTGCTGCCGCAGCTCACCATCCGGCTGCGCAAACTCGCGCCACAAATGCAGCTGCTTATCCAGGAAAACTACACGGCGCGGCTGGCGGAGCTGCTGGCACAGGGCGATCTCGACGCCGTCATCGCGGCGCTGCCCTTTGACCCGCCCGGCACCGTCGTGGCGCCCCTCTATGAAGAGCCCTTCGTGGTGGCCGTCCCCAACGCTCATCCGCTGGCCGCGCACAAGACCATCACCGCCACACAACTGCAACACGAAGCGCCGCTCATGCTGGGCAGCGGGCATTGCCTGCGTGATCAGATTTTGGAACAGCTGCCAGCGTTGACGCGCGACCCGCAGAACGACGCGGAGACGCATCAATGGGAGGGGAGTTCACTTGAAACCCTGCGCCAGATGGTGGCCTCCGGCAGCGGTATATCCATATTTCCAAGCACCGCCGTGCCGGCCGGCCCCCCCAAAGGCACGCTGGTATCCTACGTGCCGTTCGCTTCTCCGGCACCACGGCGGGAAGTGGTGCTGGCGTGGCGTGACAGCTTCACCCGGCCGCGCGCCATCGAGGTCCTGCGCGGGGCCATCGCCGCCTGTGATCTTCCCGGTGCGCGGCGGTTGGCGGCGACGTCCGCACGTACGGCGGGTGCCGTGGCAAAGAATAGGAAAAAACTATCGATAAAATAGAAACAATCAATTAGCACAATAATAAACATCAGGTTAAAGTGAAGTCCTCCGGACCGGTCTGGACCGGCTCCGGCCCCGTCAACTGTTTGAGGAGACAAACATGGCCACACCACGCACTGCGGCGTCCACGATCCCCACCCGTCCAGCGATAGATATAGGTATCCGTGAGGCGGATCGGGGCAAAATCGTCGCCGGCCTGTCCCGTTTGCTGGCGGACACCTATACACTCTATCTCAAGACCCACAATTTCCACTGGAACGTCACCGGCCCGATGTTCCAGACCCTGCACCTGATGTTCGAACAGCAGTACAACGAACTGTGGCAGGCCGTTGATTTGATCGCCGAGCGCATCCGCGCCCTGGGTTTTCCCGCGCCGGGCACGTATCAGGAATTTGCCAAGCTGTCGTCGATCAAGGAGACCAAGGGTGTCCCCGGCGCGGAACAGATGATTGCGCTTCTGGTCGACGGTCAGGAGGCGGTCGTGCGCACCGCCCGCTCCGTGTTTCCGCTGGTCGAGCGGGTCAACGACGAGCCCACGGCGGACCTCCTGACGCAGCGCATGCAGGTGCATGAAAAAACCGCCTGGATGCTGCGCAGCCTGCTGGAGCGGTAATCGGCATTCACTCACGCGGGAAAGGGAATCATGACACAGCAAGCGTTTGAGTTGCTGCGCCAGCGGCGCATTGACAGCATCCAGGTCGAAATTCAGGAGTACCGGCACCGTCCGACCGGCGCCGTGCACTATCACCTGGCCGCCGGCGATAATAACAACTGTTTCGCGGTGGCGTTCCCCACCGTGCCCAGGGATTCCACCGGCGTGGCGCACATTTTGGAACACACGGTCTTATGCGGCAGCCGCCGCTATCCGGTGCGCGATCCGTTTTTCATGATGCTGCGCCGCTCGCTCAACACGTTCATGAATGCCTTCACCACCTCGGACGCCACGGCCTATCCGTTCGCGACACAGAACCGCAAGGACTTCGACAATCTGCTCAGCGTCTATCTCGATGCGGTGTTCTTCCCGCGACTGGAAGAGCTCAATTTCGCGCAGGAGGGCCACCGCATAGAATTTGAACGCGCCGGCGACGCGAATTCCCCGCTGGTCTTTCGCGGCGTGGTCTATAACGAGATGAAGGGAGCCATGAGCGCACCCATCGCCCAGGTGCAAATGGAGCTGCAATCATTGCTGTTTCCCACCACCACTTATCATTACAACGCCGGTGGTGATCCCGCCTGCATTCCGGATCTTACCTATGCCCAACTGAAGGCATTTCACAAAAGTCATTATCACCCTTCCAACGCCATGTTCATGACCTACGGCGATTTCCCTGTGCGCGAACACCAGGCGCGCTTCGAGGAATGGGCCTTGCGCGAGTTCCAGCCCGGAAGCCTTCAAATTGATCGGCGTGACGAACAACGCTACACCGCACCGGTGCAGGCGCAGCGTTATTACACGCATGAGGGCGGTGATACGCGCGACAAGACCTACATTGCACTGGGCTGGCTGCTGGGCCGCGTCGGCGATGTGCGGCAGGCCACGCGTGATCTGCTGCTGGGCAATCTCCTGCTGATGCACAGCGCCTCGCCGCTGCGCCAGGCGCTGGAGACAACCAAGCTTGGCGCCGCGCCGATCGAACTCTGCGGCGTGGATGACTCGATGAACGAAGCAATTCTGATTTGCGGCCTGGAGGGCTCCAATCCCGAACATGCCGATGCGGTGGAGCGGCTGGTGTTCGACGTGCTCAAGAACATCGTGAATCACGGCATGCCCGCGGAGGCCGTCGAGGCGGTGCTGACGCAGATGGAACTCGCGCAGCGCCAGATGTCTTCGAACCGCACGCCGTACGGCCTGCAACTGCTGGGTCGTGTGCTGAACGCCAAGGTGCATGGCGGCGACCCGCTGGCCTTCATGGACATCGATCAAGCCATCGAGCCCCTGCGCGAGGAATTGCGCGACCCCATGTTCATCCCCCGGCTGGTGCGCGAACGGCTGCTTGAAAATCCGCACCGTGTGCGCCTGGTCATGAGCCCGGATCCGGAACTCGCCGCCCGCCATCAGGCCGACGAGCGCAAACGGCTGGCGGCATTCAAGGCCACGCTCAGCGCTGCCGATCAAAATCAGATCGTCATTCGTGCGCGTGAACTGGATCGCCGCCAGCGTGAACCCGCCGATCCCAATATCCTTCCCAAGGTGGAACTGGCGGACGTGCCGCCGGATTTGAAGATCCCCACGGGGCAGGGGTTGGAAATCAACGGCATGCCGCTGGCTCGCTATGTCGAAGGCACCAACGGATTGGTGCATTTGCAGGCCATCGTCGATCTGCCCGCATTGACGGATGAGGAAAAGGAACTGGTGGTGATTTTCTATAACCTGCTGGACGAGGTCGGCAGCGGCGGCCGCGATTATCTGGCGACCCAGGCCCTTGGCGCCCGCATAGGCGCGCAGTCAGCCTACGTTTCCGTACGGGCGTCGGTGACGGACCCGCAGACGCTGCGCGGCTACTTCGCGCTGGCGGGGAAATCGCTGATGCGCGATCACGGCCGGCTGGCGCAGTTCATGCGCGAGATGCTGGAAACGGCGCGCTTCGATGAGCTCAAGCGTCTGCGCGAAGTGGTGTCCCAGATGCGTCTGGCACAGGAATCCTCGATCACGCAACGCGGCCAGCACCTGGCCATGCTCGCCGCCGCGAGCGGCATGGGACCGGGCGGCGCGCTCGATAATATCTGGGACGGGCCGGTATCGATCCAGTTCCTGAAAACGCTGGACGACAGCCTGCAAGACACTGACGCCCTGAAAAAATTCGCCGGGCGGATGGCGTACGTGCACAGCCTTTTGCTCGCACAGCCGTGCCGCCTGTTGTTGGTCAGTCAGGCGGAGCATCAGGATGAAGTCACGAATTCCCTGCGCACAACGTGGGGCGGTCATACCGTGGGCGCGGCACCCAGCGTATTTACGCACAGCGCCGTGCCGCGCCGCGTGCATGAGGCGTGGGTGACGAATACGCAGGTCAACTTTTGCGCCCGCGCCTATCCCGCGGCGCCCGCCGATCATCCCGATGCGCCGGTCTTCTCGGTGCTGGGCAAGTTCCTGCATCATGGTTATTTGCACCGTGCGATCCGGGAGCAGGGCGGCGCCTATGGTTCAGGCGCGAGCTATGACGCCGATTCGGCGAGCTTCCGGTTTTATTCCTACCGCGACCCGCGCCTGGAAGGCACGCTGCACGATTTCGACAATGCGCTCGAATGGTTGCAACAAGGCGGACACACCGGACGGCAACTGGAGGAGGCCATCCTGGGCGTCATCCAGATCATCGATCAACCCAAATCACCCGCCGCCGAGGCCATTCAGGCGTATTTCCACCAGCTGCAGGGCCGCACGCCGGAATTCCGCCGGCGCTTCCGCCAGCGCGCGCTGAACGTGACCCTGGCCGATCTGCAACGCGTCGGGCGCGAGTATCTGAAGCCGGCGCACGCCGGCACGGCGGTGATCTGCAATCAGGAGACGCTAAAGCAACATCGCCATCTGGACTTCGAGACGCACGACCTGTAAAGACACCAGTTCGTCGAAGGTCGTTGAAAAACGTAATGAGGAAGCCCTGCTGCTGGACGCCGCACGCGAGGAAGCGAGACAGTACAAGGCTGTACGGCGTGCTTCCGGGCGAGTAGCAACAACGCAGACGGGCTCCACAGTGGTTGTTCAAGAGGCCCCTATTGTCGGACGGGACGCTTTTTAAGTTTGCGTTGCAACGTGCGACGGTGCATGCGCAACCGCCGCGCCGCCTCGGAGACATTGCCGGCCGAATCGTTCAGCACCTTCTGGATGTGTTCCCATTCCAGCCGTTTGACGGATGGTCGTTCCGCGACGACGGGCGTGAGACTCGCCCCCTCCTCGCGCGCCAGTGCCGCGACGATTTCATCGGCGTCCGCGGGTTTGGTGAGATAGTGCACGGCGCCCAGCTTGATTGCCTCCACGGCGGTGGCGATGCTGGCATAACCGGTCAACACCACGATGCGCATGTCGGGATTCGCGCGGCGGAGTTGTTCGATCAGCGTCAGGCCGCTGGCGCCCGGCAGACGCAGATCCACGACCGCGTCGTCGAAGTGCGCGCTGCGTGCAAGCGACAGGGCGGTCTGCGCGTCCCCCGCGGATTGCGCGGCGTAACCGCGGCTGGTGAGTGCGCCGGCCAGCACCTGCCGGAAGGTTTCGTCATCATCGACAACGAGGAGGCTTCTGGATTTCATCCCGATAATTCCCGCGTCATGCGAGCAATGGCGCGAGCGGCAGACTGATTTCGGCAATCACGCCCAGGCCGCTATCGCGGTCGCGTAAAACAAGTTCGCCGCCGATTCTTTTGAGCGCGAGGTGGGCGAGGTGAAGTCCCATTCCCATGCCCTGCGGCTTGGTGGTGACAAAGTCCCGGCCAATGCGTTCCGCAACCCCCGGCGGCAGGCCGCCTCCTTCATCGCGGACCAGGACTTTTAATTCCTGTCCGTTCCAGCGGCCTTCGATCTCCACGCGGCCCGGCGAGGCGTCGGCGGCGTTGTGGAGGATGTTTACTATCGCCTGCGACAGTGTTCGATCGGCGATGATGCAGGGCGGCGGTTGCATCCCATGCAGATGAACGCTGATCTCATGGCCGGGGCGCAGCGCACGCCATTCCCCAATGAGTTGCGTGAGATAGCGGTCTATGTCCATCCGGCCGCCGCTCAAGGCCTGCGCCTGACCCGTCCGCGCGCTCATGCGGGAGAGGATGTCCTTGCAGCGATCGATCTGCCCGCGCAACACGCGCAAGCCGTTTACCAGCTTCGGATCATTCTCCCGCTCCTGTTGCAAATCCTTGGCCAGCACCGCCATCGTCGACAGCGGCGTGCCCAGTTCGTGGCAGGTGCCGGCCGCCAGCGATCCCAGCGCCAGCCATTGCCTGGCCTGGGCCAGTTCACGGTCGTGGGTGCGCAGCGTTGCGCCGATGCGGGCGACGAAAAAAGCGATCACGGCGGCGCTCAACAGGAAACCGAACCACATCCCCCACACGTGCGGTGAGAAGTGATCATCATCATGCACCCAGTGCAGGGTGTGCTGGTGGAAGAACATGAGCGTTGTATAACTGACCGCGGCGCAGACCACCAGCATCCAGGTATAGGCGGGTCTGAGCGTGGCCGCGGCCACGGTGATCGGCAGCAGGAAGAGGGAGACGAAGGGATTCCAGGAACCACCCGTGAAATACAGTAGCGTCGTGAGCGCGGCGATGTCGATGCACAACTGGAGCAACACCTCGGATTCCGCAACCGGCCGGCGGGTGGAAACGATGCGCCAGCTTAACGCCGTGATGACCGCGAGAGTGATCAACACCGTGGTGATCGGCAGCCACGGCAACGGCGCATGCAGCAACAAATGCGCGGCGACAAGGGCGGCGATTTGCACACCCATGACAAAGGTACGCAGCAGCAGCAGATAGCGCAAGCAAAGACTGGTCAGCATGGCGGGCGTTTGGGGCACCGAACGAAACGACTGGTGATTATATCAATCCACCAGGCACTGTGAGCACCCCGGATGTCGACGGCGACCGGCAATGGCGACATTTTGCCGCGGAGTGCGGCCCCTTCCTTCATGGGGACATGGCACCCCCTCCATCGTAACCACCGCCGATCAGCGGCGCGGCTTGACTCGGTCGTGACGAACCGGTGCGGTTCGACAAGCAGTCTCTCTGCGAGGCGTCGTTACTCTTGGTTGACCACCTTTTGCCTTAGAAAATCGTAAATACCGTCTTCCCCCATATTGCGGGCATTCGCCAATTCACCCGCCTTGGTGGAATAAACAATAGCATTCTCCGGCGTTAGCACCACTGCCGCCGGGATGCCACCTTTTATGGGATTCCCATAGGCATTGACCAATTCAAGATTTTTATCAAAATTGCCAACATCGATTTTCACGACAATAAATTTTTCTCCAAGCAAGTCACCACTCCTGCCCTCCAAGGCTTTGGCCAGTTCCCGACAGTCCGGGCACCAGTTCGCACCAAAGATCAGCAGCACTTTCTTATTATCCTCGCGTGCCTGGGTTATGGCCTGAGTGACGCTGGCCTTGGCGTCGGCGGTTTCGTCATATGGCATTGGTGCCGCCATTACTGCGCCAACGCAAAGAATTAGCGATGCCGGCAGGTATTTATTCATAATCCAATCCCACATGCGATAAACACTCCATTAAGAGTTCAAATATGAGTGAATGTTCCAGATTGGCCTTATTTAGTCCAAGACCTTGCGATAACTTTAGTACGACCTTTGAACCCGAATCTATTTAAGAGATGTGTCAGGCGGTCAAAGCGGGTAAACGACCTTAACCAATGCCCCAACATGCTGCGACATTTTGTCACATCTTAAGATTACGCCCCCTCTAATAAAATGCACATTTTTGCAGGTAAAAGTTAAAAAAGTGGAGGGATAAGCCATGGTCAATTGTCCAGATTTCACGAAATCCAATTGCCGTAATCCCATATCGGGTCCCTGTCCCCCTCAGATATGGTCGTTACTGCTCTTACTGATTGGAATGACAGTATCCCCGGAACCTGCGCGCGCGTGCTCAAGTTGCGGTTGCAGTCTGAATTCGGATTGGTCAACGCAGGGCTATACGGGGGGCACGGGCCTGCGTTTCGATTTTCGCTATGATTTCTTCAATCAGAACGAACTGCGTACGGGTACTGGAACGGTTGACCGGGGGAGCATCGTTTTACCGCCGGATCGGGAAATCCAGCAGAAGACGATCAACCGCAACTACATGTTCGGGTTGGACTACAGTCCAAACCCCGACTGGGGTGTGAACCTCCAGGTTCCCTATTTTGATCGATTTCACACCACCATTGCCGAGGATGACAGCGACATATCGACGTCAGACCGCGCCGGTATCGGTGATATACGGGTGATTGGACGCTATCAGGGGCCACTGGCCTATGGATTTGGACTGCAGCTGGGGCTGAAATTTCCTACGGGCGGATTCGATCAAAATTTCATCGCCGGTCCGCAAGCTGGGAATCTTCTGGACCGTGGTTTGCAACTCGGCACTGGTTCGACCGATCTTATCTTCGGCGTCTACAGGTTCGGGGAAATCGCCCAGGACTGGAACTATTTCGGACAAGCCCTGTTTCAGATACCGGTTGCCACACAGGACGATTTTAGGCCCGGTAATGGCCTCAATTTAAATGCAGGCGTCCGATATGGCGGAATCAAGTATTTCGCGCCGCTCCTGCAATTCAATATGAGGGCGGAGGAAGCGGAGTCCGGGGCGCTTGCGGATGTGGATAACAGCGGCGCGGTGCTCCTGAACATCAGCCCCGGTATCAGCGTGCCGGTGACGCCCAAGCTGCATCTCTATGGCTTTGTGCAGATTCCGATATACGAAAATGTGAAGGGTTTTCAGCTTGAGCCGGACTACACAGCTTCAGTGGGTTTGAGCTACGCGCTCTGGTGAGAAATGAACTATTCCAAAAGAAATGGTACGAGAAACGGTCGCATACCCTGTCGGCACGGGCAACCCCTTGCCGGCCGAAATGGCGGTGATGGGATCGAACTCACGCACGCAATCATGGTTTCTCGGGCCGCGTGATTCTTAATCTTAATTGGCGTCGGAAGGCCCCGGGTGTCAGCGGGGAGAAGCGCTGCCGGATTTGCGGACTTCGGCATTCACCCTCATCTGCTCGCCATTAGCGAACTCAAATTCCAGCGGCACCTGATCACCCGCCTTGAGCGGGCCGTGCACGCCCATCAACATCAGGTGATACCCGCCGGGCTTGAATACGATATGGCCCTTGGCCGGCAGGTCAAGTCCGTCAACATGGCGCATACTGGCGACGCCATTCTTGACTTCAGTCACGTGTATCATGATCTCGTCCACCAGCGGACTCTTGACCGCCACCAATCGCCGTGGTGTGTTCGAGGTATTTTCCATGTCAACGTAACCAGCGAGCACAGAAGTGTTCGGTGGGCCTTCCTCAATCCAGGGCGCGTGAGCCACGACGTCTCCACCGGCAAGCACGGGCCGGGCCACCAGGAACGCAAGCAGGACAGCGAGCCGCATAATGGACGGATGATTCACGTTTGTCTCTCGATGAAACTACGGATGTCGCGGTATTCCCTGGCAATGACCTCGGCGCTGTGCGGCGGCGAGAAGCTGCCGACCAGTCGTGCGGCGGGATCCACGAGCAGGATGGAAGCTGAATGATCGACGTGATAGTCAGTTTTGCCCGGTTCGATGATTTTCATCCTTACGATTCCAAGATCGCGGGTAAATGCCTCCATCTGCGCCTCGGTACCTGTGAGGCCCACGAAATGAGGGTTGAAATAGGCGAGGTAAACGGCCAGTTGCTGTTGTGTGTCACGTTCGGGGTCGACGGTTGCCATCACGACGCGGGTGGACGATGCAAGCCTGACATCTGGAGCCAGTTTCTTGATAACCACGTTCAGGGTCTGGAGTGTCAGGGGGCAGATATCAGGGCAATGGGTGTAACCGAAGTACATGAACGACCACTTGCCCTTGAGTTGCTCCAAATTAAAGGGCCGCCCTTTTTGATCGATGAGCTGGAACGGGGAGACCGATTTGGGATTGGGCCAGAGTAAACCGGCAATCTGCGGAACACCTTTCCCCGAGGTCAGGTGCCCCGCAAGCCACATGCCCGCGCTGAGGCCCGATACAGAGACGATGAATATCAGAGTGGCATAAACGCGGCGATCGAACATGCTGGATTGTACCTCGATCAGACTGACATGATGATCTGCTTATTGGTAACCGCCCGCTGCTTTAACCATGTAATCCACCGCGGCCTTCACCTGATCATCGGTGAGACTGGGGTTGCCGCCGCGTGGCGGCATGCCGCGCAAGCCTTTCAACGCATGTTCATACAACTTGTCCTTGCCCTGGGTAATGCGGGGCGCCCAGGCGATTTTGTTGCCAAACTTTGGCGCACCGTTTATCCCCACTTGATGACAGGCGAAACAAATGCCGTGCACAATTTTTTCACCTTCATCATCTGCTTTTGCCACGTTTGCCAGCAAGAAGGACAGCACTACAAAAGCCATTGGGGCATTCATCCACTTAAACTTATGCACGTGCATACGAATATTTCCTCCGTACTCATTCATTATTTTGGAAAGAGCCATCCCTGGCGATTGGAGAGAGATGTCATTTAATGCATCCAGAAGGTCATCCACCGATCTCTGGATACATTGGCAGTCTAGGAAAATTGCCATAAGCGGACAATGCGACAAATTGTCGCGTGATAAATCGACAAGACCGGAGGTTACTTCGTGGACGAAGCGGTAACGCGCAGGAGACGCGCAGGGTTTTTGAACAATTCGCTTTGATGTTTGACGATGAAAGCAGCGATCGCGGCGGCATCGGCAGTAAGATTGACCTCCGGCGCATAGGTGCTGTCATCGGCCTTGCCGGCGATCTCGCCGCGCCGCACCGCCGTGCGCGTCGCCCCGGGATCGAGCAGGCTCATCTCTGTGACGTCACCCTTGACCGAGTAGCGCATCAGCAAATAACCCTCGCCGGATTCCTCGCCGTGCAGATTCAGATAGTGCTTGCCTTTCAGTATTGAGGTATGACCTTGGTAATGGGAAGTGCGGGTTTGGCCGTCGGAGGCGAGTTCGGTTACGGTGATATTCAGGCCATGCCCGTCCTGAGCCTCGACAACGGCCGTCAAGGTTTGCTCCTCATCGCGCCAGGTGCCGAGCAGGGCCTTGTCGATCTTGGCTTTCGCCACGGGTGTCAACGGCTGCGGCAGCGTCACCACGCAGCCGGCAAGCCACAGGCTGGTCAGGAGGGATACCAGCCAATTTATCGTTCGCCGCCGCATCGCGCGTATAATAAACGTAATTCATGGGAATGCGGTAAACAGCCGCTGTTGGGTGGTGGCGGGGGCGTGGTTTGTCATGTCGAGCACAGCGAGAAATCCTGCAAGGCCCCTCGTCGCTACCACGCCTCGGAATGACATACTGAACCGTTACCACAACGTTTTACCGCAGTGTATGGAGTGAGCGCATGTCCTTCAGCCTCTCGCAGTTCTACCAGCTCAACCGGCGCATCATTATTTGGATACTGCTCTTCGCGCTGTTGTGGCTGGCGCGCGATTTCTTCGGCCTCATCTTCATGACCTTCGTGCTGGCCTTCATCGCCGAACCGCTGGCCGAACTGGGCCGCCGGCGCCTGCGCCTGCCGCATGGGCTGTCGCTTTCGGTGGTGTATGCGCTGTTCGTTGCGGTCCTGGTGGGATTCACGCACTTTGTGGTGCCCGATGTGGTCAGCGAGGCAAACCGGCTGGTCGGCAACTTGAGCCAGATCGAGCAGCGCGTCATCCAGACCAAAAACGGCCTGGTGCGCGAATATCCGGTGCTGCGCGATTCGATCTCGGTTTTTACCCGCAGCGCCATGGACGAGGAGGCCGCCGCCGCGCTGGAGATGGAATTACAGCACGAGAAGGAAAAGCTCGGCCTGACCGAGGCCGATCTCGCCGCCGCCGCCGCCGATCAAACCATACCGCCGCCGGACAGCCCGCTGGCCCGCTATTACGAAAAGAAGGACCGGCTGCTCGTGGACGCCATCATGTCCGAGCAGATCAAGCGCATTGGCAACGAGGCGCCGCGCGCAATCCATGCGCTCTACAGCATCACCGCAACCCTGCTGCTGGCCCTGCTGTTCAGTTTCCTGATCCTTGTGGACATCGCGCGCCTGCGCCAGCAGGTGCAGGACCTCGGCGTCTCACGCGTGAAGGACGTCTACGCGGAGGCGGCGCAGCCGGTGGTGCGGTTCGCCTACCTGCTGGGCCGCGCCATCCAGGCGCAGACCGCCATCGCCGCCGTATACACGGTGTTGACGCTCGCGGGCCTTCTGCTGCTCAAGATCCCCTCGGTGACCATGCTGTCGCTGGTGGTGTTTGTGACCAGCTTCATCCCGGTGCTCGGTGTGTTCATCTCCGCCGTGCCGATCATCCTCGTGGCGCTGAACGCCGGCGGCCTCAATCTGGCGCTGGCCTCGGTAGGATTGATCATCATCATCCATGTGCTGGGCACCTACCTCATCAACCCGTGGATCTACGGACAGCACCTGAACCTGAACCCGGTACTGACGCTCATCATCCTGTTTGTGGCCTATCACGCCTTTGGCTTGTGGGGCATGATCCTGGCCGTGCCCGTGGCGCGATACTTCATCTACGACGTGCTGGATGTGCCGTTGCGCGGGAATGCATGAAGGGTTTGATGTCCGGATGCGGATTGCCGATGCACGCCGGGAAGATGGTGCCGGGAGTGGGAATCGAACCCACATGAGGGGTAACCTCACTGGATTTTGAGTCCAGCGCGTCTGCCAGTTCCGCCATCCCGGCCCGGGGAAAACAACGGGCCGCCAGTATAAGGAACACCGGCATTGCATGAAAGCCCGCGTCCCTGTTCGCGTGGAGTTTGTTACCATCAAGGCATGCGCGTTTCCGATTTCCATTATGAATTGCCCCAGTATTTGATAGCACAGCGGCCGACGCTGATCCGATCCGAAAGCCGCCTGCTGGTGCTGGACGGTGCCAGCGGCCGGCTTGAGGATCGCCGTTTCGCGGATTTGCCGGCGCTGTTCAATCCCGGAGATCTGCTGGTGTTCAACGACACGCGCGTCATGCGCGCGCGCCTCATCGGCCGGCGGCCCACCGGCGGCCGGGTGGAAATCCTGATCGAGCGCGTCGTGGGCGAGCACCGCGCGCTGGCGCACATGCAGCCCGCGCGCACGCAGAAACCCGGCGGCACCGTGCTGCTGACCGATGACATCACCGCGCGCATTCTGGAGCGGCGGCCGGATGATCTGTTTCTGCTGGAATTCGAGGCGACCTGCGATCTGCATCAGATCATGGATCGCGTCGGCCGCGTGCCGCTGCCGCCGTACATCGCCCGGGAGGATGACGCGACGGATGTCGATCGCTACCAGACGATCTATGGCCGGCGACCGGGCGCCATCGCCGCCCCCACCGCCGGCCTGCATTTTGACGACGCGCTGCTGGCGGCGTTTGACGCGCGCGGTGTGCGCCGGGCATACGTGACGCTGCACGTGGGCGCGGGCACTTTTCAGCCGGTGCGCGCCGAACATGTCGAGGAACATCGCATGCACTGCGAATATATCGAGGTGAATGAGGCGGCCTGCCGCGCCATAGAAGCCGCGTGCGCGCAGGGCGGACGGATCGTGGCGGTGGGCACGACCTCGGTGCGCGCGCTGGAGAGCGCGGCGGCGGGCGGGCGGCTCATGCCGATGGCCTGCGACACGGATCTCTTCATCACCCCCGGCTACCGGTTCCGCGTGGTCGACGTCTTGATTACCAACTTTCATCTGCCGGAATCGACCCTGCTCATGCTGGTCTGCGCCTTCGCCGGTCGCGAACGGGTGCTGAACGCCTATCAGCACGCCGTGCGCCAGCGCTACCGCTTTTACAGTTACGGCGACGCCATGTTCGTGACGCCGGCGACGCACGCATGAGCGCCCTGCGCTTTGAGCTGCTGGCGCGGGAAGGCGCGGCGCGGCTGGGACGGCTGCACACCGCGCACGGCACCATCGACACGCCGGTATTCATGCCGGTCGGCACTTACGGCACGGTGAAGACCATGAGCCCGGAGGAACTGCAATCCTTGGGCGCGCAGATCGTCCTGGGCAACACGTATCACCTGATGTTGCGACCGGGGACGGAGGTCATCGCCGGGCACGGCGGGCTGCGCGGCTTCATGCATTGGCGCGGTCCCATCCTCACCGACTCCGGCGGGTTTCAGGTCTTCAGCCTGGGCGAGACGCGTCATATCACGGCGGAGGGCGTGACCTTCCGCTCACCGGTGAACGGCGATGAAATCGTGCTGACGCCGGAACGCTCGATGGCGGTGCAGCGGGCGCTCGGCGCGGACATCGTCATGATCTTCGATGATTGCACGCCGTATCCGGCGACGGAGGAGGCGGCCGCAGCCTCGATGCGCTTGTCGCTGGCATGGGCGGCGCGCAGCAAGGAGGCGCACGGCGGTTCCCGGGCCGCGCTTTTTGGCATCGTCCAGGGCGGCATGTACGAAGGCCTGCGCGAGGAATCGCTGGCGGGGCTGCAGCGCATCGGTTTTGACGGTTACGCCCTGGGCGGTTTTTCGGTCGGCGAGCCCAAGCCGGAAATGAAGCGCGTACTTACTCACGTCGCGCCGAAACTGCCCGCTGGTCATCCGCGTTATTTGATGGGCGTGGGCACGCCGGAGGATCTGGTCGAAGCCGTGGGCCTGGGGCTGGACATGTTCGATTGCGTGTTGCCGACGCGCAACGCGCGCAACGGCCATCTATTTACGCGAAGCGGCGTGGTGCGCATCCGCAACAGCGAGCACCGCAACGCCACCGGCCCGCTGGACGAATCCTGCGCCTGTTACACCTGCCGCAACTATTCGCGCGCGTATCTGCATCACCTCGATCGCTGCGGCGAAATCCTGGGGCTGCGGCTCAACACGCTGCACAATCTGCACTACTATCTGACGCTGATGCGCGAACTGCGGGAGGCCATCGCCGCCGGCCGGCTGTCATTCTATGTCGCGGCGTTTCACGCGCGCCGGGAGACATGAATTGAAATCACACGCCTGTTTTACTGCCGAAGGGCGGGCTGTGGCATAATACCGCGCCTTTTTTCAGGGTCAGCCATCCATGGATTTTTTCATTGAGAATGCTTACGCGCAAACCGCCCCTGCGGCGGGCGGCATGAGCCTGTCGGACTTCGCCTTTCCGCTGGTGCTCTTCGGCCTGATGTTCGTACTGCTGATCTGGCCGCAGATGAAACGCCAGCGGGAGCACAAGCAGATGATAGAGTCACTGGCCAAGGGCGATGAAGTGGCAACCAGCGGCGGACTCATCGGGCGCATCATCGAAATCGGCCCGAACTTCGTGTTGATCGAAGCAGCCAAGGGTGTCGAGGTGCGGGTGCAGCGGCACGCCATCGCCGCCGTGCTGCCCAAGGGTTCGTTAAAGACGTTGTAACCGCGCCCATCCATTTCCGGAAAACATCCAATGAATCGCACGCCATTGTGGAAATGGATCCTGATCGGGGTCGTGCTCATTCTCGGCGCCATCTATTCGGCGCCCAATCTCTTTGGCGAGGATCCGGCGGTGCAGATCTCCGCCAAAAACGGCCAGCCGCCTGATATCGTACTGGAGGCCAAGATCGAGCAGGCGTTGAAAAACGAAAAGCTCGCGAGCAAGGCGGAAGAGCGCACCGCGCAGAGCCTGCTGGTCCGGTTTGGCGACACCGAGACGCAACTGAAGGCCTATGATGCCCTGGTTCAGGCGCTGGGAGACGAATATGTCGTGGCGCTCAATCTGGCGCCGGCGACACCGAAGTGGCTGGCGGTGCTGGGCGCCAAGCCCATGTATCTGGGGCTGGACCTGCGCGGCGGGGTGCATTTCCTGCTCGCCGTCGATACGGCGGCGGCCATCGTGCAGGCCGAGGAGCGCTTCGTCACCGACCTGCGCTCCTCCTTCCGCGAGCAGAAGATCCGCTACAAGAACATCGCCCGCGTGGAGCAGGGCGGCTTGACGGTCACGTTCAATGATCAGGAGGACCGGCAAAAAGCGGAGAAGCTTCTGGCGCGGGAATTTTCCGCCCTGCAGATCACGACTGCGGACACCAGCGGCACCACGATCGGGCTCAAGATCAACGAGGCCTACCTTGCCGACGCGAAGAAAACCGCCCTGCAACAGAACCTGACGACCCTGCGCAACCGCGTCAACGAACTGGGCGTGGCCGAGCCGGTCATCCAGCAACAGGGCGAGGACAATATCGTGGTGGAACTGCCCGGCGTCCAGGACACCGCGCGCGCCAAGGAAATCCTGGGCGCGACCGCCACGCTGGAATTCCACATGGTGGACTTCGAGCATGACCTGGCCGAGGCGCAGGCGGGCAAGGTGCCGCCCGGTTCGAAGCTCTACAAGAACCGCCAAGGCCATGCGGTGCTGTTGAAAAAGGAGGTCATGTTGACTGGCGAGTACATCATCGATGCCGCCTCCGGTTTCGATCAACAGAGCAACACGCCGAACGTCAGCATTCGCCTGAACAGCAAGGGTGGCGCCCTGTTCAGCCGCGCCACGCGCGACAACGTCGGCAAGCCGATGGCGGTCGTGTTCATCGAGAACAAGGTCAAGACGGTGAAGGAGGGCGAGGAGACCAAGAAAATCACGAGCCGCACGGAGGAGGTCATCAACGTCGCCACCATACGCGAGGAACTGGGCCGCAGCTTCCAGATCACCGGCCTGGAAAACACACACGAGGCGCGCAATCTGGCGTTGCTGCTGCGCGCCGGCTCGCTGGCGACGCCGGTCGAGATCGTCGAGGAACGCACGGTCGGCCCCAGTCTCGGCGCCGAGAACATCAAGCGCGGCTTTCATTCCACCTGGGTCGGCTTCGTTGCCATCGCCATATTCATGATCATTTATTACCTGGTGTTCGGCATCACCGCGGTGGTGGCGCTGGCCGTCAACGTGATGCTGCTCATCGCGCTGCTGTCGGTGCTGCAGGCGACCCTGACGCTGCCCGGTATGGCCGGCATCGCGCTGACGGTCGGCATGGCGATCGACGCCAACGTGCTTATCAATGAACGCATCCGCGAGGAACTGCGCAACGGCGTCAGCCCGCAGGCCAGCATCACGGCGGGTTACGAGCGGGCCTTCGCGACCATCCTCGATACCAATATCACCACACTCATCGCCGGCATCGCGCTGTATGGCTGGGGCACGGGGCCGGTGCGCGGCTTCGCCGTGGTGCTGTGCCTCGGTATTCTCACCTCGATGTTCAGCGCCGTCATGGTGTCGCGTAGTCTCGTCAACATGATCTACGGCTATCGCCGACGGTTGACCCGCATCGCCATCGGCAATACCACGTGGAAATAAGCTGCTAAACCGCCGGGGGCCCGCCATGGAATTTTTCAAGATCCGCAAAGACATCCCGTTCATGCGCCATGCGCTGGTGTTCAACGTGATCTCCGCGTTCACGTTCGTACTGGCGGTGATCTTTCTCAGCGTGCGGGGCTTGAATCTGGGCGTGGATTTCACCGGCGGCACGGTGATGGAGGTGAGCTATCCCCAGGCGGCCGATCTTGACAAGATCCGCAATGCGCTCGCCGATATCGGTTACCGCGAGGTGCCGGTGCAGAATTTCGGCACCACGACCGATGTGCTGATTCGCCTGCCGGCGCGCAAGGGCGTGGCGCAGGCCCATATCTCCGACGACGTCATGGCGGCGTTGCGCAAGGTCGATCCGGGCGCCGAACGGCGGCGCGTGGAGTTCGTCGGGCCGCAGGTGGGCGAGGAGTTGCTGGAAAACGGCGGGCTGGCGCTCCTGTTCGTATCGATAGGCATCGTGGTCTATCTGTGGGTGCGATTCGAATGGAAATTCGGTCTGGCGGCCATCATCGCCAATCTGCACGACGTCGTGATCATCCTGGGCTTTTTTGCCTTCTTCCAGTGGGACTTCTCACTCTCCGTGCTGGCGGCGGTGCTGGCAGTGCTGGGTTATTCGGTCAATGAGTCGGTGGTGGTCTTCGACCGCGTGCGCGAAAACTTTCACAAGATGCGCACCGCGACGGTCCCCCAGATCATCGACAACGCCATCACGCGCACCCTCTCGCGCACCATTATTACCCATGGCTGCACCCAGCTGGCGGTGCTGTCGATGCTGTTCTTCGGCGGTGAGACATTGCATTACTTCGCCCTCGCGCTGACCGTCGGCATCCTGTTCGGAATCTACTCCTCGGCGCTGGTGTCCAGCCCCATCGTAATGTGGCTGGGGGTCTCGCGCGGCGACCTTGTGCGGCCGCCGGTGATCAAGGAAGGGGCCGAATTCAACCGGCCCTGAGGGTTGATGCTGACCCATCACGCCCCCGGTGTTTTTTCGTATGAGGGGGTGGCGCAATGAAGATGCAGTGTCGCGAGGCACGCGTTGAACATCGTCGCTGATCAAAATATCAATCAAGTCGGGCAGGCCTTCCATGGCTGGGGAAACGTCCGGCGGGTTGCCGGGCGCGAACTGCGGGCGGCGGATGTCGGCGACGCCGATCTGCTGCTGGTGCGGTCCGTGACCCGCGTCGATGCGGCCCTGCTCAAGAGCAGCCGCGTGCGCTTCATCGGTTCGGCCACCAGCGGCATCGATCATGTTGATATACCGTATTTGCAGAAACGTGGCATCGCCTTTGCCCACGCCCCCGGCAGCAACGCCATCTCGGTGGCGGAATACGTGCTGGCGGCTGTCTGTCGCTGGGCCGGGCAAAAGGGCAGGATGTTGCCCGCGCTCCGCGCCGGCGTGATCGGCTGCGGTCAGGTCGGCGGCCGCGTCATATCTTTTCTGGAGGCGATGGGGATCTCCTGCCGGCGCAACGACCCACCGCTCAGGGAAGCCACTGGCGATCCGCGCTATCTCGATCTGGACGCGGTGCTCGATGCCGATATAGTCACGTTGCATGTGCCGCTGACGCGTACCGGCACACATCCCACGCGGCGGCTTCTGGGCGCCGATGTTTTGCCGCGGTTGAGGAGCGATGTGTTGTTGATCAACGCCGCGCGCGGCGGCGTGATCGACGAACCGGCGCTGTTGTCCATGCTGGCGCGGCACCCCGGCATGGAAGTGGTGATCGATTGCTGGGAGCGGGAACCGGACATTGATGTGGCCCTGTTGGAGCGTGCACTGATCGCGACGCCGCACATCGCCGGTTACAGCCACGACGGCAAGCTCCGCGCCACGCACCAGGTGTACGAGGCCGCCTGCCGGCATTTCGATCACACACCGGCGTGGCAGCCGAAGATGACGCCGCCGGCGAAGCTGACCGCGGGCGCCACGGTGAGTGAAACGGTGTTGAACTGTTATGATCCGGAACATGACAGCGCGGCATTGAAACAAATGCTCAAATTACCGGCGACGGAACGGGCGGCGTATTTCGATCGATTGCGACGCGATTATCCGGCACGGCGCGAATTCGCGGCGCACCGGTTCACGCCGCCCGGCCCGCCCGCGGCCATCGCGCCCACGCTGCGATCGTTGGGATTTCAATGCTGATGAAAGAAGAAATGAGCGGCCATGCACATACCACGCTGGGCACGCCGTCAACGGCAGGCGCCACGCGATTGTTGTTGCTGGGATCGGGTGAACTCGGCAAGGAGGTCGCCATCGAGGCGCAGCGACTGGGCGTCGAGGTCATCGCCGTGGATCGCTACGCCAACGCCCCCGCCATGCAGGTCGCGCATCGTTCGCACGTGATCAACATGCTGGACGGGGCCGCGCTGCGCCGGATCATCGAGCAGGAAAAACCGCACTACGTTGTTCCGGAAATCGAGGCCATCGCCACCGATACGCTGATCGAACTTGAAGGTGACGGGTTTACCGTGATCCCCACCGCCCGCGCCACGCAGCTGACGATGAACCGCGAGGGGATACGCCGGCTGGTGGCCGAGGAGCTGAAGCTCAAGACCTCGCCTTACCGATTTGCCGGCAGTCTTGAGGAATTCCGCGGCGCAGTGGCGGCCATTAGCCTGCCTTGCGTGGTGAAGCCGGTGATGAGTTCCTCCGGCAAGGGCCAATCCACGATCAAGACGCCGGCGGAGGTCGAACCGGCTTGGGATTATGCGCTTAAAGGCGGCCGCGCGGGCAGCCGGCGGGTGATCGTCGAAAGCTTCGTGCAATTCGATTACGAGATTACATTGCTGACCGTGCGCCACCGCGATGGCACTTCGTTCTGCGCCCCGATCGGCCATTTGCAGATCGACGGTGATTACCGTGAATCCTGGCAGCCGCAGCCGATGTCGGCCGCGGCGCTTGAGGAGGGACGGCGCATCGCCCGTGTCGTCACCGACACGCTCGACGGCCGCGGCGTCTTCGGCGTGGAACTGTTCGTGCGTGGCGATGAAGTGTGGTTCAGCGAAGTGTCGCCGCGCCCGCACGACACGGGCCTGGTGACCTTGATCTCGCAGGACCTGTCCGAGTTCGCCCTGCACGTGCGGGCGATACTGGGCCTGCCGGTGCCCGTGATCCGCCAGCACGGCCCGGCGGCCTCCTGCGCGCTGCTGGTCGAAGGTCACTCGGAAAATATGCGGTTCAAAAATATCGAGCAGGCGCTGAAGGAACCGGACACCGCACTGCGCCTGTTCGGCAAGCCGGAGGTGCGGGGACATCGCCGGATGGGCGTCACCCTGGCCTTGGGCGCCGATGTCGAAGCCGCCCGCGCCAAGGCCCGTGCCGCGGCCGCGGCAATCACTGTTGAGTTGTAAGAATAATGGCTTATATTCTTGTCAACGACATCTGCCTGAGAGGGAAACCATGCGCATTCTGCACACCATGTTGAGGGTCGGTAATCTCGATCGCTCAATCGATTTTTACACCCAGGTGCTGGGCATGAAGGTGCTGCGCCGCAAGGACTATCCCGATGGCGAGTTCACGCTCGCCTTCGTCGGCTTTGGCGAAGAGAAGGAAACGGCGGTGCTGGAGCTGACCTACAACTGGGGTACGGAAAGATATGACATGGGCGGCGCCTATGGCCATGTCGCCATCGAGGTGGACGATGCCGCGCGGGCCTGCGACCAGGTGCGCGCCAGGGGCGGCAGGGTCGTGCGCGAAGCGGGCCCCATGAAACACGGCACCACCGTCATCGCCTTTGTCGAGGATCCCGACGGCTACAAGATCGAATTCATCGAAAAGGGCACCTGGTAAGCCGTAGTTCCTGTCAATCCGGCCGCAATGTCCGGTCGGTTGACGGTCGGAGTCGGCTACCTCAGAATCTGCGGCCCCAACCCGTATTCTCCCTCCGCGGATGCAAAACAATAATACGAATAATGCCGAACCGCTGGTCAGGATCCGCGGGCTCACCTTCAAACGCGGCCAGCGAGCCATTTTCGACAACGTCGATATTAATATCCAGCGTGGCAAGATCACCGCCATCATGGGACCTTCCGGTTGCGGCAAGACCACCTTGCTGCGGCTGATCGGCGGCCAATTGAGGCCGCTGTCCGGCAGCGTTCAGGTCGACGGCGTCGAAGTGCCCGCGCTCTCGCGCCGGGCGCTGATGAATCTGCGCAAGCGCATGGGCATGCTGTTCCAGAGCGGCGCCCTGCTGACCGATCTGAACGTGTATGAAAACGTCGCCTTCCCGCTGCGCGAACATACCCCGTTGCCGGAGTCCGCGATCCGCGATCTGGTGCTGATGAAGCTGGAGGCCGTGGGCCTGCGCGGCGCGCGCGGACTCATGGCGGCGCAGCTGTCGGGCGGCATGGCGCGGCGCGTGGCCCTGGCGCGTGCCATCGCGCTCGAGCCGATGATGATCATGTACGACGAACCCTTTGCCGGCCAGGACCCGATCTCGATGGGCGTGCTCATTCGTCTGATCAAATCCCTGAACGAGGCCTTGGGAATCACCAGCGTCATCGTTTCGCACGACATCCACGAAACCGTATCCATCGCCGACTATGTTTATATCCTGTCGGCGGGGAAAATAGTGGGGGAGGGCACCCCCGCGGACCTGGCCAGCACGAATTCACAATGGGTGCGGCAGTTCATGCAGGCGCTGGCCGATGGCCCAGTGCGGTTCCACTATCCTGCCGCCGCCATCGGCGAGGATCTGTCACTGTGAAAACATGGTTTCTGGACAGACTGCAGAACCTCGGCCAGTGGGGGCTGGCGTCGCTCGAACGGCTGGGCCGGGGGACCCTGTTTTTTATCGCCGTTGTCGGCGGCATCCCGGAAATCCTGCGGCGCGGCCGGCTGATTGTGGCGCAGATTTACGCCGTGGGCGCGTTGTCGCTGGTCATCATCGTGGTCTCGGGCATTTTCGTGGGCATGGTGCTGGGCCTGCAGGGATATAATACGCTGGTTGATTTCGGCGCGGCCGAATCGCTGGGTGAACTGGTGGCCCTGTCGCTGGTCCGCGAACTGGGGCCGGTGGTAACGGCGCTGTTGTACGCCGGCCGCGCCGGTTCGGCGCTGACTGCGGAAATCGGCCTGATGAAAACCACAGAGCAACTGTCAGCGATGGAAATGATGGCCGTGGATCCGCTGCATCGCGTCATCGCGCCGCGATTGCTGGCGGGGATTATCTCCATGCCGCTCCTGGCTGCGATTTTCAGCATCCTGGGCGTGTATGGCGGCCATTTCGTCGGCGTCACCCTGCTGGGCGTGGATGATGGGGCGTATTGGTCGCAGATGCAGGCCTCGGTGGACTGGCACGAGGATATTATGAACGGCGTCATCAAGAGCTTCGTATTCGGCATTGTAGTGACGTGGATCGCCCTGTTCGAGGGTTATGACACGGTGCCGACCTCGGAGGGGATCAGCCTGGCGACGACGCGCACGGTGGTGAACTCGAGCCTCGCCGTGCTGGGGCTGGATTTTGTGTTGACGGCGCTGATGTTCAACAAATAACACGGCCCGTACGCGGTGCGTACAAGGCGGCGGAGGATGGGATGATGACCAATACAAGAACGCTGGAGATCGTGGTGGGCGGGTTCATTTTCGCCGGGTTGGTGGCGCTGCTCATGCTGTCGATGAAGGTCAGCAACCTGACGGATATCGGCGGCACCGACGGCTACGAGATCAAGGCCAAGTTCGACAATATCGGCGGGCTCAAGGTCCGCTCGCCGGTCAAGATGGCGGGCGTGAAGATTGGCCAGGTGTCGGCGATTGATTTCGACAATACCAACTACAAGGCCGTGGCCACGCTTAAAATCGATCGCCGCTACGACAAGATCCCGACCGACACCTCGGCCAAAATATTCACTGCCGGCCTCTTGGGCGAGCAATACGTCAGCCTGGAGGCCGGCGGTGATGATCACTATCTCAAGCAGGGCGGGGAAATCACGCTGGTATCCAATGCGGTGGTGCTGGAGCAAGTCATCGGCCAATTCCTTTATAATAAGGCTGCTGGAAACGACAAGAAATGACGATGGGACCCTGGTTCCCTGGGTGACCTACAAAGACAGCAACAGGCGGAGATAAAGATTATGAAACGCGGGCAATGGTGGGCGGCATTATTGGGCGGATTAGTGGCGGTGGCGGTGGGGGCATCCGTTGGGCCGGAAGAGGTGGTCAAGGGCACCACCGATCAGGTGTTCAGCCGCATCAAGGCTGACGAGCCGTCGCTCAAACAGGACGTGACCAGGCTTTATAACCTGGTCAACGAATTGATCATTCCGCATTTTGATTTCCAGCGGGCCTCGCAACTGGTGCTGGGCAAAAACTGGCGTGGCGCCAGCGATGATCAACGCCTGCGGTTTGCCGAGGCCTTCAAGGAACTCATGGTGCGTACCTACGCCAACGCGTTGTTCCAGTATGTCGACCAACAAATCACCTACAAATCCGTGGAGCCGGAGCAGGACGGCAAGATCATGACCGTGCGCACGCAGATCGAGCAACCGGGCGCGGAGCCGGTGGCGGTCAACTACCGCATGCATGAGGTCAACGGCGAATGGAAGGTCTACGATGTCATCGTGGGCGGCATCAGTCTGCTGGTGACCTACCGTGATTCGTTTTCATCGGAGATCAGCCAGTCCGGCATCGACGCGCTGATCGCACATTTGCAGAGTCACAATCAGGAACTGGCGGCCAAGAATACACCGCACCCCGCTGCCGCCCAGTGACAGCGGCCATGGCCCGCATCGAACCCGTGGGCGATCATACCTGGCGCATCGCTGGGGAGCTGACGCTGCACACCCTGCCGGCATTGCTGGCGGAGTCAGCGGCACTGCGTGCCGCGGCGACCCCGTCGCAGGGGCTTGAATTGGACCTGTCGGGAGTCACGCGCATCGACAGTTCCGCCGTCGCGCTGCTGCTCGCCTGGATGCGTGCCGCGCGACGGGCGGGTACGTCAGTGAAATTCCGGCAGGCGCCGCGCCAACTGCTCTCGATCGCGGAAGTCAGCGGCGTCCGTTCGCTGTTGCCCTTGGTTTGATGAAAAGCAGTGGCGATGACGCCGGCGGAGATTCAACGACTCATCGAGACAGGCCTGCCGGGCGCACGGGTGGAGGTGCGCGGCGCCGACGGCATGCATTTCGAGGCGCTGGTGGTGAGCGAGGAATTTCGCGGGCTGCCGACGGTCAGGCAGCATCAGCGGGTTTATCAAATTCTGGGTGGGCGCATGGGACGGGAAATCCATGCGTTGGCTTTGCGTACTTCCACACCTGATGGCGGCTGAAGGCCGTCTCTATATTCCCACATGGACAAACTGATCATCACCGGCGGCGTGCCGCTCAAGGGTGAAATACGCATCTCCGGTGCCAAGAACGCCGCCCTGCCGATCCTGGCGGCCACCCTGCTGACCGGCGACAAGGTCATCATCGGCAACATCCCGCATTTGCACGACATCACCACCACCATGGAGTTACTGGGGCGGATGGGCGTGGAGTTGATGGTGGACGAGCGCATGAAGATCGAGGTCAACGCGGGCAGCATCCGCGAGATGTTCGCGCCCTATGAACTGGTCAAGACCATGCGCGCATCGATACTGGTGCTTGGACCGTTGCTGGCGCGTCACGGCCGCGCCGAGGTGTCGCTGCCGGGCGGCTGCGCCATCGGCTCACGGCCGGTGAACCTCCACCTGCAGGGTCTGGCGGCCATGGGCGCCGAGCTGCGCGTCGAGAACGGTTATGTCCATGCCAGCGCCGCGGGACGGTTGAAGGGCGCGCACCTCAACATGGATCTGGTGACCGTCACCGGCACGGAGAATTTGATGATGGCGGCGACGCTGGCGGAAGGACGCACCGTGATTTACAACGCCGCCCGCGAGCCGGAGGTGAGCGACCTGGCGAACTACCTTACCAGCATGGGCGCACACATCGAGGGCGCCGGCACCGATACGATTGTCATCGAAGGTGTTTCCGAACTGCACGGGACGGATTACCACATCCTGCCGGATCGGATCGAGACCGGCACTTATCTTGTGGCCGCCGCCATCACCGGGGGACGGGTCAAGCTCAAAAGCACGCGGCCTGAACTGTTGGGCGCGGTGCTGTCCAAGCTCAGCGAGGCCGGCGCCGAGGTGACCCAGGGGGACGACTGGGTGGCGCTGGACACCGGTGGAAAGCGAATCAAGGCGGTGGATGTGCACACCTCGCCCTATCCCGGTTTTCCCACCGACATGCAGGCGCAGTTCACCGCCATGAATTGCGTGTCGCGGGGCACGGCGGCGATTACCGAAAACGTGTTCGAGAACCGCTTCATGCACGTGCTGGAACTGCGCCGGCTGGGGGCCGACGTGCGGCTGGAGGGCAACACCGCGATCACCACCGGCGTGCCGCGGCTGACCGGCGCGCCGGTCATGGCCACCGATCTGCGCGCCTCGGCGTCCCTGGTGCTGGCCGGGCTGGTGGCGGAAGGCGAGACGCACGTGGAAAGGATTTATCATATCGACCGCGGTTACGAGACCATCGAGGAAAAACTGTCACAACTGGGCGCGCAGATCCGCCGGGTGCCGAGTTGACAGCCATGAAGATGAAGAAGCCAACGAAAACAAATTTGAAACGCCCGGATCCTGGCGCGCCGTTGACGCTGGCTGTGTCGAAGGGCCGCATTCTCGACGAGGCGCTGCCGTTGCTCGCGCGTATTGGCATAAAACCGCTGGAGGATCCGGGGCGCTCGCGCAAGCTGATCCTGAAGACCAGCCGACCGGAATTGCGGCTCGTGATCATACGGGCACAGGACGTGCCGACCTACGTCGAGCACGGCGCCGCAGAGGCGGGCATCGCCGGCCGGGACGTGTTGATGGAATATCAGAGCGAGGAATTGTACGAACCGCTGGATCTGGGCATCGCCCGCTGCCGTCTGGTGGTGGCCGGCCGCGACCGCATCCTCTCCGCCGTGCGCCCGCGCGTGGCGACCAAGTATCCCAATATCACGCGTGCCTATTTCGCCGCCCGCGGCGAACAGGCGGAAATCATCAAGCTCTACGGCTCGATGGAACTGGCGCCGCTCGCCGGTCTCGCCGATCGCATCGTTGATCTCGTGAACACGGGCCGCACCCTGCGCGACAACGGGCTGGTGGAACTTTCGACCATCGCCGAGATCAGTGCACGCCTCATCGTCAACAAGGCGGCGATGAAGGTCAAGCATGTCGCCGTGCAGAAATTAACCGCGCAACTGGCGAAAGCCATTCGCTCCTGAAGATGACCGCGACCCGGACACTCAAGCCACGCCGTTTGCGCACCCGCGATGCCGGCTTCAAACCGGCGCTGGAGGCATTGCTGGGGCGGGAAACGGCGCGGGATGACGCCGTTGATGCCACCGTGAGGGACATCATCAACCAGGTGCGCAGCCGCGGCGACGCGGCATTGATCGAATACACCAACCGCTACGATCGGCGGCAATTGGTCTCCGCTGCTGAGCTGGAAGTTCCGCGGGCAGGGCTTGAGGAGGCGCGCGCAACGCTTAATCCGGAATTGAGAACGGCACTGGAGTCCGCTGCCGGTCGCATCCGCGCCTATCACGAGCGCCAGCGGCAGAGTTCGTGGAGCTATGTCGAGGCTGATGGCACGGTGCTGGGCCAGCAGGTGACGCCGCTCGATCGCGTGGGCGTGTATGTGCCGGGCGGCCGCGCCGCCTATCCCTCCTCGGTGCTGATGAACGTCATCCCGGCCAGGGTGGCCGGTGTGGGCGAGATTATCATGGCGGTGCCGGCGCCCGACGATGTGCTGGAACCCGTGGTGCTGGCCGCCGCGGCGATCGCCGGCGTGGATCGCGCCTTTACCATGGGTGGGGCGCAGGCAGTTGCCGCCCTGGCCTACGGCACGGCGGTCGTGCCGCGCGTCGACAAGATCGTGGGGCCGGGCAACCTGTATGTCGCGCGGGCCAAGGCCATGGTCTTCGGCGCGGTGGGTATCGACATGATCGCCGGCCCTTCCGAGATCCTGGTGATCTGCGACGGGAAAACGAACGCCGACTGGATCGCGATGGACCTCTTCTCGCAGGCCGAGCATGACGAGGAGGCGCAGGCCATCCTGCTTTGCCCGGACGCGGGTTTTCTCGATGCGGTCGAAGCCAGTATCCGCCGTCTGCTGCCGGATCAACCGCGCGCCACCATCATCCGGCAGTCCCTCGCGGATCGCGGCGCCCTCATCGAAGTCGGGGATCTCGACGAGGCCGTTGAAATCGCCAATCACATCGCCGCGGAACATCTGGAACTTTCCGTGGAAGATCCCGCCCCGCTCGCGGGCAAAATCCGCCATGCCGGGGCGATATTTCTGGGCCGCCACGTGCCGGAGGCGCTGGGCGATTACTGCGCAGGACCGAATCACGTGCTGCCGACGGGGCGCACGGCGCGCTTCTCCTCGCCGCTCGGCGTCTATGATTTCCAGAAGCGCTCTTCGCTGATCCAGTGCACGCCAGCGGGCGCCGAGCGGCTGGGCAGGCTCGCGGCCGCACTGGCGCGCGCGGAGGGATTGCCGGCGCACGCCGCCTCCGCAGAATATCGCTTTAAATCCTCTGAATAAGCCCTTCGTGGGGCTTTTCAGAGTCGGGAAGCAAAAATATGATTTTGTTCCCCCCGTTTCTCAGCGGCATATTTGCCGCTGAGAAACGCCGGTACCTCCCGTACCGGGGAACACTGGTTGTTATGAAGAGGTGACCAATGACTGATGCGCTGATCGAGCGCTGGGTCAACGCACAGGTGCGCGCGTTGACGGCCTACAGCGTTCCCGACGCCGCGGGCCTCATCAAGCTGGACGCGATGGAGAATCCCTATACCTGGCCGATGGCGTTGCGCACCGAATGGCTGGAACGGCTGCGCCATGTGGAGATCAACCGTTACCCCGATCCCGCCGCGCGCGCGTTGACGGAACGATTGCACCGGTATCTGGCGCTGAATGAAAAGGTCAGGTTGCTGCTCGGCAACGGTTCCGATGAGTTGATCCAAATCATCGCCCTGGCCCTGCGCGGCGAGGGCCGTGTCTTGCTTGCGCCGGAGCCCACCTTCGTGATGTACCGCATGGTGGCGGAGGTGCTGGGCCAGCGCTTCGTCGGTGTGCCCCTGAATGCCGGGGATTTCAGCCTCGATCTGCCCGCGATGCTGGCCGCCATCAAGGCGCACGAGCCCGCCATCGTCTTTCTGGCCTGCCCGAACAATCCCACCGGGAATCTGTTTGAACGCCGCGACGTTGAACTTATCATCGAATCCGCACCGGGGCTGGTGGTCATCGACGAGGCATACTTCCCCTTCGCACGCGAAACCTGGCTGTATGATCTCCCGCATCATCCCAATCTGGTGGTTCTGCAGACGCTGTCCAAAGTGGGGTTGGCGGGATTACGCGTGGGCATGCTGGCGGGCGCGCCCGCCTGGTGTGATGAGTTCAACAAAATCCGGCTGCCGTACAACATCAATACGCTGTCACAGGTCAGCGCGGCGTTCATCCTCGAACACGCGGATCTCCTGGACGAGCAGGCGGCGCAAATCACCCATGATCGGGAGGAATTGACGGCCCAGTTACGCGCGTTGCCGGACCTGAAAGTCTGGCCCAGCCGCGCCAACTTCGTTCTGTTCCGCGTGGCTCATGCGCGCGAAGTGTATGCGTCGTTGAAACAAGGCGGCGTACTCATCAGGCGCTTGGACAATGCGCATCCACTACTGGCGGATTGCCTGCGTGTTTCCATCGGCACGCCAGCGGAAAACACCGCCTTCCTGAACGCCTTGCGAACGACACTGAAAAACGCCTGAATCCTCGCGCACGACGGCGGAGCAGGCCTTTTTGGTATAATGCCCGCCACCAGTTATCACCACTGAGCAGGGCCGTCGCCGGGCCCGCCGTCTTAAATTTCGAGGGGGCCATGAGTGAGGAGGAGATAGACAAAAACCGCCGCCGCTTTCTGACTGCGGCCACAACGGTTGTGGGTGGGACGGGCGTGGTGCTGGGGGCGGTGCCGTTCGTGTCGTACCTCCAGCCCAGCGCGCGCACCAAGGCCATCGGCGGGCCGGTGGAGGTGGACATCAGCAAGCTGAAGCCGGGCGAACGCGGCATCTTCAAATGGCGCGGCCAGCCTGTGTGGGTCGTGCGCCGCACGGAACAAGCCCTGCAGGAGTTGAAGGACATGGACGACAAGGTCCGCGATCCGAATTCCGATGAACCCCAGCAGCCGCCCTATGCAAAAAATGAAGCCCGCTCCCGCAAACCGGAATATCTCGTGGTGGTGGGATTGTGCACGCACCTGGGCTGCTCGCCGAACTATATCCCGGAGGGATCGAGCGACGCGCCGGAACCGGATTGGAAAGGCGGCTTTCTATGCCCCTGCCACGGTTCGCGTTTCGATCTCGCCGGGCGGGTGTTCAAGGGGGTGCCGGCCCCGACCAATCTGCTGGTGCCGCCATATAAATTCCTGAGCGATACGACGCTTCTCATCGGCGCCGACGAGGAGAACAAGGGATGAACGGCGTCACCGCCGCCTTGGGCCGCGCCTTCGACGGGCTGATCGGCTGGATCGACGCGCGCTTTCCGCTGCTCAAGCTGTGGAACGAGCATCTCGCCAAATATTACGCGCCCAAGAATTTCAATTTCTGGTATTACTTCGGCTCACTCGCACTATTGGTATTGGTTCTTCAGATTCTGACCGGCATCTGGCTGACGATGAATTACAAGCCGGACGCCGAACTGGCCTTCGGTTCCGTCGAATACATCATGCGCGATGTCGACTGGGGCTGGCTCATCCGTTACATGCATTCGACCGGCGCCTCGGCGTTCTTCATCGTGATTTACCTGCACATGTTCCGCGGCCTGCTGTATGGTTCCTACAAAAAGCCGCGTGAACTTTTGTGGATCATCGGCATGATGATTTATCTCACCCTGATGGGCGAGGCCTTCTTCGGCTACCTGCTGCCCTGGGGACAGATGTCGTTCTGGGGCGCCAAGGTCATCGTGTCGTTGTACGGCGCCATTCCGATCATCGGCCCTGATCTGGCGCAGTGGATCCGCGGCGACTACGGCATCTCCGATGTGACGCTGAACCGCTTTTTCGCATTTCACGTGATCGCCATGCCGCTCATTCTCTGCGGACTGGTCGTCGTGCACATCATGGCATTGCACGAGGTCGGCTCCAACAATCCCGATGGCATCGAAATCAAGAAGAAGAAAGACGCCGATGGCGTGCCGCTTGACGGCATCCCCTTCCACCCGTATTACACCGTCAAGGACATCGTCGGTGTGGCAGTGTTCCTGATCCTGTTTGCCGGCGCGATCTTTTTCGCGCCGGAAATGGGCGGCTACTTTCTGGAGGACAATAATTTCATCCCCGCCGATCCGTTCAAAACGCCGCCGCACATCGCGCCGGTGTGGTATTTCACGCCGTTCTATTCCATCCTGCGCGCCGTGCCCAATCCATTCGGTGGTGTGGTGGCGATGGGCTGCGCGGTTGTGCTGTTCTTCTTCCTGCCCTGGCTGGATCAGAGCCCGGTCAAGTCCATCCGCTACCGCGGCCTGCTGAGTCGGGCGGCGCTGGTCATCTTTGCCGTGAGCTTTCTCATCCTGGGTTATCTGGGCACCCAGCCCCCGACCCCCGTGACTTCCAATCTGGCGCGTATTTTTTCCGTGATTTATTTTCTGTACTTTTTGTTGATGCCTGTCTACACCCGCGCGGAGAAAACCCTGCCCGAGCCCGAGCGAGTGCGCTATCCATGAACCGGATACTGGCTTGCACATTGCTGTGTTGGACGGTGGTGGCATCGGCCAGGACAGAGGGCCCGCTGTATCAAGCACGGGTGGACCTGGAGAACAAGGCCTCACTGCAACGCGGCGCGCGGCTGTTCACCAATTACTGCCTGAGCTGCCATTCGGCGGCCTATTCGCGTTACAGCCGCGTGGCCCGTGATCTGGGCCTGACCGAGGACGAGGTCGCGAACAATCTTATGTTCACCACCGACAAGATTGGCAATACCATGACAGTGGCCATGCGCCGGACGGATGCCGAGTCCTGGTTCGGCACGCCGCCGCCGGATTTATCGGTCATCGCGCGTGCGCGCGGCGCCGACTGGCTCTACACCTTTCTGCTGACGTTCTACGAAGACCCGTCGCGTCCCACCGGCGTCAACAACCTGGCATTCAAGGACACCGCCATGCCACACGTATTGTGGGAATTGCAGGGTTATCAGAAGCCGGTGGTTGTGACGGAAAAGGATCCGGAAGGCAGGGACGTGCAGCGCATCGAAAAGCTTGAACCCTCGACGCCGGGTCTGCTCGACGCCAGGCAATACCGCGATGCGGTGCGCGACCTGGTGAATTTCCTGGTTTATATGGGCGAGCCGGCCAAGATGATGCGCCAGAAGATGGGCGCCTGGGTGATTCTGTTCCTGGTGGTGTTCTGGCTCGTCGCCCGTCAATTGAAAAAGGAATATTGGAAAGATGTGCGCTGACGTCCGCAATCCGCCATCGAAGGATGTGCCGCTGAATCTGCTGGCCAACCGTCACTCAATCATGACGTTGTTCTGCGATCCGGATGATCCACTCGGTCACGGCGTGCGCTTTGTGCTGGCGGAGAAGGATGTCAACGTCGAGGTGAGTTACGTCACCCAGGATACCAAGCCGGAGGATCTGAACGATCTCAACCCCTACGGCACCGTGCTGACGCTCATCGATCGCGACCTTGTGATCTATGAGCCGCAGGTCATGATGGAATACCTGGATGAGCGCTATCCGCACCCGCCGTTGATGCCGGTCGATCCCGTCTCGCGCGCCCACAACCGCCAGGTGAGATTCCGGCTGGCGCGCGACCTCTACCATCTTCTGCCCGCCATTCACGGGCGCAACGAGGTCGCCGCCGCCAACGCGCGCAAGGCGTTCCGCGATCACCTGACCGCCATCGCCCCGGCATTTGCCCAGCAGCCGTATTTCCTGTCAGTGGAGATGTCGTTGATCGATTGCTGTCTGGCGCCGCTCTTGTGGCGGCTGCAGGCCTACGGCATCAAGCTGCCGGCGCAGACCAAGGCGTTGACGCAATATGCCGAGCGCCTGTTTGCCCGCCCCGCATTTCAAGCCAGCCTGTCGTCGCGCGAGCGCGAAATGCGCGACGGGAAAAAATAACCTTCCCCCTTTGGTATTCCGTGGCTCCGGCCGCGTTGTGACGATGACCTCTCCGAAATCATACCTGCTGCGTGCCTTCTACGACTGGATTGTCGATAACGGCCTGACGCCATATGTGCTGGTGGACGCGCGACAGCGGGGCGTGGAGGTGCCACTGCAATACGTGCAGGACGGCAAAATTATTCTGAACATCGCGCCGGGTGCGGTCCACACGCTCAGCATGGACCCCAAAGGCCTGAGCTTCAGCGCGCGATTCCGGGGCATCGCGCAGGACATCCATGTTCCACTGCCGGCTATCAAGGCGGTCTATGCCAAGGAGAACGGCCGCGGCATGGTCTTCCCGGAGGACGAAACCACCGGTGAGGCGGCGCCGGATCCCACTCCCCAAACCCCCGGGCCACAAAAGCCCGGCCCCAAAAAGCCACGCAAAGGACCATCCCTGCGCGTCGTTAAGTAAGCTCTGAATAAGTCCATCCTGGACTTCTCAGAGCACGGAAACTGAAAAACGTGGTTTTCAGTTTCCTTCATTTTCAATGGCCTGGCGGTCATTGAAAATGGCAGTGCATCCCTGCACTGCGGAACCTCTGACTTAATCAGAGATTCCTTAAACAACTGCTAGCCGGTGTATTCGAACAGCTTGACCACTTTTTGCACGCCGCCGACCTGACGGGCGACATCCGTCACTCGATCGCCGTCGGCCTTGGTGATCAGGCCCAACAGATAGACGATCCCGCGTTCGGTCACGACCTTAACCCGGGTCGGATCGAAATCCTTCATGCCGAAGATTTGCGCCTTGACCTTGCCGGTCAGCAACGTGTCGCTGGATCGCGATGTCAGCGAACTCGGCGCGGCAATGGCCAGCTCGTCGTAGACCTTGCGCACCTTGGAAATGTTTTTGACGATGTTGACCACCTCGTCATGCAATTCCGCGGTCGGGGTCTCTCCTGTGACCAGGACAATGTTGTTGTAGCTGGTGACATTGATGTGGGCCTGGTCGTTGACGGCCTTGTTGTCGAAGAATGCCTTGGAGGCCTTCAGTTCTATGGCCTCGTCTTCGACGATGGTTCCCGTGGTACGGTTATCGTGGGCCGCGCCAGCGCCGGTAGCCACACCGCCGAACATGACGGCCGCACAACCGTTCAATCCGGCGGCCAGCAGGCCCATCCATACCATCCGAAGGAAGTGGTCACGTCGCATGAGTCGAGTCCTCCTGTCCGAGTAGATGATAGTCGATCAGATCACACAAACAATGGGTGATCAACAGGTGAATTTCCTGGATGCGTGCCGTGGACCAGCTGGGCACGCGCAATTCGAAATCGGTGGCCTTCAATAAACGTGCCGCCTGCCCTCCGTCGCGGCCGGTGATCAACAGCACGCGCATTTCGCGTTCATGCGCGGCGAGAATGGCCTCAAGGACGTTCGGCGAGGCACCGCTGGTGGAATAGCATAAAAGCGCATCGCCCGGACGGCCCAGGGCCCGCACCTGTTTGGCGAACACGTCGGCAAATTGGTAATCGTTGGCGATGGAGGTGAGCGTCGAGCCGTCCGTGGTCAGGGCCAGCGCCGCCAAGCCGGGACGTTCACGCTCGAAACGGTTCAGCATCTCGGAGGAGAAATGCTGGGCGTCGCCCGCCGAGCCGCCGTTGCCGCACGTCAAAATCTTATGATCGCCCACAATCACCTGCGCCAGCGCCGCCGCCGCCCCGGCAATGGGCGCGCAAAGATTTTCCAGCGCCTCGCGTTTGACGGTCAGGCTTTCGTTGAAAAGAAATTTTACCCTTTCAATGGGATCCATGAGTTTTCAGGATTGAAAATATGCCGGTGAAATTCAAAAAATGGATTATGCCTGAAAAGCATTTTTGATCCACTCCACGCGCAGCACGGGCGCCGCGCCGCTCAATGTGATGACATCGAAGCGGCAGGGTTGTCGCTCGCGCGGCGTGTGGGTCAGCAGATAATGTTGCGCGCTGTGGAGCAGGCGCTGGCGCTTGAGGGTATGCACGGATTCAGCCGCTGTACCGTGACGCTCATGGCGGCGGTAGCGCACCTCGACGAACACCAGCACACCGCCCTCTTCCATGATGAGATCGATCTCGCCGCCCGCACAGCGGTAATTCCGTTCCAATTCGTGCAGTCCGGCGGCGGCGAGATAACGTGCGGCGTGCTGTTCCGCCCACGCCCCGCGAGTGGCTGGCGGAACGGATTTCAAGGCGCAGGCGCGGCGGCAGTAGACGGTGCCGTGACGGCGCCATCCATCAAGGCGGGCAGGCCATTGCTGAATCTGGCCCAGGTGAGCTGGCGCTGAATGACGCCGTCCGTGTTCAGCGAGAGGGTGCCCGTGGCGCCCTCCAATCGCGCCGCCGGTTGCTGCGCCAATTGCGGCAGCTGCATGAGCAGACGGTAGGCGTCCACGCCCAGCGCGTACAACCGGTCTTGCGCGGGTGTGATTTCGGGCCAGGCGCTGTGCAGCGTGGCCTTGAGTGGAAAGGCGCCGCCCTCCTGAAGCACCCACGGCATATCGCCGAACTGAACGCCGTTCAAATCCCGATCCTGAACGGCGTTGAGCGCGCCGGTATAGACATGCGATGTGGCGTACACCGGCAAATCGGCGGCGCGGAAAAATTGTAGCTGCGGGCAGAGCTGTCGAGCGGCGGCCGCGGAGGCGGCGAGAAAAATCAGATCGGCGTCCTGACGGCGCCGCGGTTCGCTCATGATTTTGCGTCCGAGAATTTTTTTGAGTTCATCGATGCGGGCCTCGCTTCGATCGATCTGCAACACTTTTTTGACCGAGGTAGCATAATCGCGACTATCAGGTGCATAGGTTTGATAATCCACCAGTGCGCCGCCCAGTGACTCCCATTGCGATTTGAATGCCTGCAACAGCCGCTGGCCCCAATTGTCGGAGGACACGAGCGCGAGGGCGCGCACATGACCATCGAGCCAGGCGCGTTCCGCCGCCTGGCGCGCCTCCGTCTCCGGCGACAAACCGAATTGATATAAATTGGTTACATTCGCGGCGGCCGGCGCGCCTTCACTTACGGGCTCATTGATCTGATTGAGCGCCAGAGTGGGCACAGGCAGCGAACCGCGGCTGATCAATGCCTCCACCGCGCCCTTCTCCAGCGGGCCGATGATGAAACCAGCACCGGCGCCGACTGCGGCGTCATAAGCCTGCGCAATATTGCCTGTGGAGGCGTTATAAACCGCAACGGCAGGCTTTGCGCTGCCGGCGTCTTCATACCATGCCGCCATGAAACCATCGCGGATGGCGTCGCCCGCCTCGGCGAAGGGTCCCTCCAACGGCAGCAACAATGCCACCACTTTGGGTGGCGCGACCGCTGCGAGTGCGCCGGCAGCCGGGAGCGCAATGAAGGCCGCAGCCGGATGATCGGGATGCGCGATCCGCCAGCGCTGCGCCTGCGCCGCATAGGCAGCGGGACTGCCAGCGGTGGTTTGCGTCAATTGCACCAGTTCCAGCCACGGTCGCAGATTGGCCGGCGCGGCGGCCAGCGACTGTGCGATCCTGGCGGGGGGCATGGCGTTGAGATCCTTCCACAGCGTTTCGCGGTTCTCCTGCTGCCTGGGATCGTTTTGCAGCAGGGGTTCGCGCTGCAGCCGCACGATGGCCGCCTCTTCCTGACGGCCCAGGGTCTCCAGAAGCTCGGCGCGCAATGCCAGCACCTGATCATGAATGTCGTCCTGCAATCGTTCCACCGGCAGCGTCGCCAACGCATTCAAGGCGGCCTCGGATTGTCCCTGGGCGCGCAACAGACGCGCGCTCAGGATCTGCCGCCACGGCCAGTTGGCTTCTTCCGGACGCAATTGGATTTGATTGAGCAACGCCTGCGCCGATTTGATGTCCCCGGCGTCTAGATAGGATTGCACGGCCTGGAGGCGGTAATTCTCGGCCTCCGTCGCCGGATGGCTGCGGGCGGCCAGTTGCAAAAATGCCGCCGCCGCGGCGGCGTGATCACCGCGCTCGCGCAATGCCCATGCGTCGGTACTGGCAGGAGTCGTCGCGGCCGTGGTTCCCGTCCGCACATTCGGTTGTGGCGCACAGGCCGTCAGCACGATAATGGCGGCGATCACGGCCATGAAATCCAAGATGCAGCCGGTGGCAAGCCGAGATGCGTGGCGGCGCCGGAGCGAGACTAGCTTCATGGTGACAGTATCCTTAAGGCAAATTCGAAATGTCAATTAATACAAAAACACATCGGCCTGGTTGTCTTTACGTCGTGGCCACACCCATCGGCAATCTGGAGGATGTCTCCGGCCGCGCCCTGCGCATCCTGCGGGAAGTGCAGTTTATTCTTGCCGAAGACACCCGTGTCAGTGCCCGGCTGTTGGCGCATTACGGTATCACCACGCCATTACGGGCGTTTTATGATCATAACGAACGCGCAACCACGGCCGGCTGGCTTGAGCGTTTGCGGGATGGGGCGCAAATCGCGCTCATCAGTGACGCCGGCACACCGTTGATTAACGATCCGGGGTTCCTTCTGGTACGCGAAGCCCTGACGCATGGCGTTCGGGTGATGGCCGTGCCCGGGCCAAGCGCCGTGATCGCGGGGCTCAGCGTGGCGGGCGTGCCCGTGGATCGTTTCACATATGAAGGATTTCTGCCCGCCACCGCTGTCGCCCGACAGGGGCGCCTGCGCGCGCTCGCGGGCGAACAACGCACCATGGTGTTTCTGGAGGCACCGCATCGCCTGCGCGCAACACTGGCGGATCTGCGGGTGATATTTGGTTCGGCGCGCCGGCTGACGCTGGCGAGGGAATTGACCAAAAAACATGAAACCCTTCTGCACGGCACGGTAGATGAGGTGTCGGCGCGGGTGGAATCGGAACCCGAGCAGAATTTGGGTGAGATGGTGCTGTGTGTGGAAGGCGCTCCGGAAGATCGCGCCGAGCGGGAACGCGCAATGACGGTGATGCACGTGCTTGCAAAATACCTGCCTCCCGGGCGCGCCGCGTCCGCCGCCAGCGCGCTGACCGGCGTGCCGCGTCAGGAACTTTATGCGCAATTCATGAAGACGCACGCCGGCACAAAAGCCGAAATGCCTTGAAACTTAAGGCGGCGGGCGCGACACTAAGCCATGGGAGTCGGCCGGGCAGTCGCTGCGCGCACAAGCGTGCAGAGGAAAGTCCGGGCTCCAAAGGGCAGGGCGCCAGGTAACGCCTGGGGGATGCAAGTCCACGGACAGTGCCACAGAGAACAGACCGCCTACCTTCGTCCTCGGACGGAGCGGCAAGGGTGAAACGGTGCGGTAAGAGCGCACCGCGCCGGTCAAGGCCGGCGGCACGGTAAACCCCGCCTGGAGCAAGACCAAATAGGGGGACGCGTCTTCCTGCCAAGGGAGAAATCAGCGCGGCCCGCGTCAGTCCCCGGGTAGGTCGCTAGAGGCGCGCGGTGACGCGCGTTCGAGAGGAATGATTGCCACCCTGCGCGTACGCACAGGGTACAGAACCCGGCTTACAGGCCGACTCCCCCTATATTTTGTTGTTTCCGCACCGTGCCGCCCGCAGTGATCTATCTATAATTGACATTAAGATCAATTTTTAACTAGATGATAAAGATGGATTAGTAAAAAGCTACCGCTAACGAGTTGAGTTTCCACGGCAAGTTATTCTGTAAGTCTCTGTTCACAAATAATTTTTCTTGACATTAAGAAGCCTCGATCCTTATAGTTGCTAGGTGGGAAAAAGTGGTAATAAGTGGATCAAACAATCCATTGGGAGAGCGGCATGTTTCGGGGATTCAGTGCGGTCAGCATCGATGCCAAAGGGCGGCTCGCCCTGCCGAGCCGCTACCGGCAGGCTGTCGCCGCAATCTCCGGCAATCAATTGGTGGTGACCTTAAACCCGCTCGATCGTTGTTTATGGCTGTATCCGCTGCCGGCATGGCAGGCCATCGAAGAAAAACTGGCACAACTTTCGGACTTCGACAAACAGAGCCGCCGCACCAAGCAGATGATGCGCGGTCATGCGACCGAATGTGAGTTGGATGGTCATGGGCGCGTGTTGCTGCCGCCCAAGTTGCGTGAATTTGCCGGCCTCAAACGTGATGGCGTGCTGCTGGGGCAGAGCAATAAATTTGAACTGTGGGACGAAGCTGCCTGGAACCGCCAGCGCGATGACTGGCTGGGGCAAGTGGGCGAAGACCAGGAGGCCGTATCATCGGCGTTGCGTGATCTGTCGCTGTGAGGCCGGCCGGGTGCTTTGCCGTGACAGAACACATTCCGGTGCTGAAAGAAGAGGTGCTGGAGGCCTTGAGCATACGCGAAGACGGTCGGTATGTGGATTGCACCTATGGCCGGGGCGGGCACGCCCGCGCGATCGCGGAGCGTCTGGGGCCGTTGGGTCGTGTGCTGGCAATGGACCGGGATCCCGAGGCGGTGCAGGCAGCGCGGGAACACTGGCTTGATCCGCGCCTGGAAGTGGTGCACGCGCCCTTCAGCATGCTGGAGAAGTGCGTGGCGGCGCGCGGATGGGCGACACAAGTGAACGGGGTGCTATTCGATTTGGGCGTGTCCTCGCCGCAACTGGAAACCGCCGCGCGCGGATTCAGTTTCATGCGCGATGGTCCGCTGGACATGCGCATGGATCCGACGCAGGGCGTGACCGCCGCCGAATGGCTGGCACAGGCCGGCGAGCAAGACATCGCTGAATGCCTGCAGCGTTACGGCGAGGAGCGCCATGCGCGCCGTCTGGCGCGGGCCATCGTGGCGGCGCGCGTACAAGCACCCATCATCCGCACCGCGCAACTGGCCGCGATCATTGCCCGGGCGCATCCCGCCTGGGAGCACGGCCAGCATCCTGCCACCCGGGCATTTCAGGCGATCCGCATACAGGTCAATAATGAGCTGGAGGAATTGAAACAGGGGCTGCATCAAGCGGTCGAAATATTGGCACGCGGCGGCCGGCTGGCGGTGATCAGTTTCCACTCATTGGAGGATCGCATCGTCAAGCGGTTGTTACGCGCTGAATCCGGTGTCTCCGATCTGCCGCCAGCCCTGCCGGTGCGCGATGGCGCATATCCGGCACGGTTGCGGCTGATCGGGCGCGCGCGGCGGCCGGGTGAGGATGAGGTGGTGAAAAATCCGCGCGCGCGCAGCGCAACGATGCGTGTGGCGGAGAAATTGAATTGAAACCGCTGGCATGCGCGGCGTTGTTGACGGTTGCCGTATTGGCGTCGGCGCTGGGTGTGGTGGTGAGCCGACATGAGAGCCGCGTGGCCTTCGTGGAATTGCAGGCGCTGGAGCGCGAACGTGATGCGATGAATGAAGAATGGGGGCAACTGCAGCTGGAGCAGGCCACCTGGGGCACGCATGCGCGCGTTGAGGATATCGCGCATCAACAGCTGGATATGTGGTCGCCGCCGCCCGAATCCACATTACTGGTGGTGCCTTGATGTCTGCTACGTTGCCATCACTTTACCGGGGCCGCCGTTACAGCATGCAGATTTTGTTCGTGGGCATCGCCGTTCTGATGTCGCTGCGCGCGGTCGATCTGCAACTTACGGATCACGAGTTTTTGCAGAATCATGGCGACGCGCGTTATTTGCGCGTGGTGGAAACACCGGCGCACCGCGGCGTGATCAGCGATCGGAACGGTGAACCGCTGGCGATCAGCACGCCGGTCAGTTCGGTATGGGCCAATCCGCACAGGCTGGCACTGGATGAGGGACAATGGCGGCAATTGGCCCAGTGGCTGGCGACCAGCGTGGACAACCTGAAAGAACTGGTGACAGAACGGCAGGGGCGCGATTTCGTCTATCTCCGCCGCCAGGTGGAGCCGGCACTGGCCGCCAAGATTGCAGCGGCACGGCTGCCCGGTATTTACGTGGATCGCGAATATCATCGCTATTATCCCGCCGGCGAGGTCACCGCCCATGTGGTGGGATTCACCAATGTGGACGACAGCGGACAGGAGGGTATGGAACTCGCGTACAACGGGGCCTTGCAGGGGGCGGCGGGCAGCAAGCAGGTGATCAAGGATCGGCTGGGACACGTGGTGGAAAACGTGGAAAGCCTGCGCGCCACCGTGCCGGGAGAAGACCTGACACTGACCATAGACAAGCGTCTGCAATACATCGCCTACCGGGAATTGAAAACGGCGGTGCTCGCGCACCGCGCGCAAGCGGGCTCCATGGTGATCCTCAATGCCCAGAGCGGCGAGGTGCTGGCGATGGTCAATCAACCCTCCTACAATCCCAACAACCGCGCCAGTCTGCAAGGAGAGCTGTATCGTAATCGCGCCGTGACCGATTTGTATGAGCCCGGTTCGACGCTCAAGGCGTTCACCATTGCCGCCGCGCTGGAGAGCGGCAGATTTACACCTACGACGCCGATCGAGACGGGCAACGGCATTTTCGAGATCGGTCCTTACAAGGTGCGCGATACCCACCCCTTTGGCAGGCTGGACGTGACCGGCGTAGTCATCAAGTCCAGCAACATCGGCGCCGCCAAGATTGCGCTGACCCTGGAGCCGGAGACCTTCTGGCGTATGTTGAGCCATGTCGGATTCGGCGTGCCCACGACCACGGGTTTTCCCGGCGAAGCCGGGGGCAGGCTGCCCGACTATCACCACTGGCGCGAAATCGAGCAGGCGACATTGGCCTTCGGTTACGGCCTGTCCGTGACGACCTTGCAATTGGCGCAGGCCTATACCGCGGTGGCCAACGATGGTGTCATGATGCCCGCGAGCCTGGTGCAAACCGGTCAGGCCCCGCACGGTGAATCGGTCATGTCGCCGACCACGGCGGCGCAACTGCGCATCATGCTGGAAGGCGTGGTGAGGTCGGGCACGGGACGACTGGCACGCATACCGGGTTACCGCGTGGCCGGCAAGACCGGCACGGTGCACAAGATCAACACGCAGGGTTATGAGGAGGATCGCTACGTCGCCCTGTTTGCCGGCATGGTGCCAGTCAGCCGGCCGCGACTGGTGGCTGTGGTGATCATCGATGACCCGGGCGATGGGGAATATTTCGGTGGCCAGATCGCCGCGCCGGTATTCAGCCGCGTCATGCAGGAGGCGCTGCGGCTGCTCAATGTCCCACCGGATGATCCGCCCGGGCAGAACGAGCAACCCCTGTATACGTATATCTCGACCAACTCACCGGAAATATTCGATGATCGGGGCGGACAACCGGAACGATGATGACGGCGCGCCAACTCTCTTCGAACAACCTGCGTGAACTGCTGGCGGGTTTTGCCGCATTGACGCTGGCGCAGGATCGGCATCCGTCCGGCCTGACGCTGGACAGCCGCGAAGTGCGCGCAGGCGACGCGTTTGTCGCGTTGCGCGGCCGCCATCATCAAGGGCGTGACTACATCAACGACGCGATTAGCCGCGGCGCCGTGGCGGTACTGGTGGAGGAGGACGGATCGATCAGTCTTCAAGGCCCGGTGCCGGTGATTCCGGTGCCGGATCTGCGCTGGCGGCTGGGCGAGATCGCCGCCCGCTTCCACGGGCACCCCTCGCGCGCGCTCAAGGTGGTTGGCGTCACCGGCACCAACGGCAAGACCACGGTGACACATCTTATTGCCCAGGCGTTGAACCGCCATCACGAGACATGCGCGCTCATGGGCACGTTGGGCCAGGGCCTGCCCGATCGGCTGGCGGCGCTGGCCAATACCACACCGGATGCAATCACCGTGCAGAAAAACCTGGCGCGATGGCGGGATCAGGGTTTGAACAGCGTGGCCATGGAGGTGTCGTCGCACGGCCTGGATCAAGGACGGGTGCAGGGCGTGCGTTTCGCAGCCGCCGTGCTGACCAACCTGACACGCGATCATCTGGAATACCATGGCGACATGCAGGGTTACGCGCAGGCCAAGCAGCGTCTCTTCACCATGCCCGAACTCGGCGCCGCGGTGTTGAATGGGGATGATCCCTACAGCGCGACGTTGTTGAAGGTGATCAATCCTGGTGTCCGACGCCTGGCGTATGCGCTGGGCGGCGTCCCGCCGCGTGGCGCGGAAACGATCACCACCTCGGAGATCGACTTGCGCGATGGGATCGCGATGAACGTAAACTGGCAGGGACAACGGCAACGTTTGCGCAGTCCGTTGCTCGGGCGCTTCAATGCCGCCAACGTGCTGGCCGCCGCCACCGCCTTGATTGCACTTGATGTGCCACTGGCGCAGGTGGCCGAGGATCTGGCGCAGGCGCCGGGCGCCGAGGGACGCATGCAGCGGCTGGGCGGTGGCGCCGGCCAACCGTTGGTGCTGATCGATTACGCCCATACCCCCGACGCCCTGCAAAATGTATTACAAACCAGCCGCGAATTGACTCGCGATGCGCTCTGGTGCGTGTTCGGCTGCGGTGGCGATCGTGATCCCGGCAAGCGTCCGCTGATGGGACGGATTGCGTCCACACTGGCAGATCACGTGATCGTGACCAGCGACAATCCCCGCGGCGAGCCGCCGCAGGCCATCATGGATCAAATCGTCGCCGGCATGGGGAATCGAACGCCGACGCTGGTGGAAGCCGATCGCCGGCGCGCCATCCATTATGCCATCGCCAACGCGGCGCCGGGCGCGGTGGTGGTGGTCGCCGGCAAGGGTCATGAAACCCATCAGGAGATCGCGGGCCGGCGCTGGCCGTTCAGCGATGCGGCCGTGGCCGAGGCCGCACTGCGGGAACGGACGGGATGATCGCCATGACGCTCGCCGCCGCCAGCCGCGCCATGCAGGGGGTGTTGCACACTCCGGCGGGAGCGTCCGTGGGCCGCCGCAGGTTTCGCGGTGTCAGCACCGACACGCGCCAGTTGCAGGCCGGCGAATTGTTCATCGCCCTGCGCGGCCCGCGTTTCGACGCGCACACCTTGATTGACGAGGCGCAGCGGCGAGGCGCGGTGGCCGCCGTGGTCGAGCGCGAAGTCGCGTCGGCCCTGCCGTCGATCGAAGTGGATCACACCCGCACCGCACTGGGACGGCTGGCGGCGGTCTGGCGCGAGCAGCATGCGCTGTCCGTCATCGCGGTCACGGGCAGCAACGGCAAGACCACCGTCAAAGACATGCTGGCCGCGATCTTCGGCCACGCCGGTCCGGTGCTGGCCACCCGCGGCAATTTGAACAACGACATCGGCGTACCGCTGACATTGTTTCAACTGGCACCGGAACATCGTTGCGCGGTGATCGAAATGGGCGCCAATCACGCCGGCGAGATCGCAAATCTCTGCCGCATCGCCCGGCCCACGGCCGCCCTCATCACCGTGTGCGCGCCCGCGCATCTGGAGGGATTCGGTAGTGTCGAGGGCGTGGCGCGCGCCAAGGGGGAAATCATCAGCGGCACGGCGGCGGACGGCGTGGTCGTTTTGAATGCGGATGATCCGTATTTCCCCCTATGGCGGGAGCTGGCGCAAGGGCGGCGGTTGGTGCGCTTCGGGCTGCAAGCGCCGGCGGAGGTGACGGCGGTCATGCGCGGAGAGGCATCGAGTGGTATCGGATCACGTTTTGACCTGCGCCTGCCGGGTGCGGCAGCCGACGTGCGGCTGCCCTTGCCAGGGCGGCACAATGTCATGAACGCGCTGGCGGCGGCGGCCTGTGCCTGGGCGCTGGGCCAGGACGTCCAGGCCATCCGCGCCGGTTTGGAAAATGTACGACCGGCGCACGGCCGGCTCGAAATCGTGCCGGGACTCTGCGGCACGGTGATCGACGATAGCTACAATGCCAACCCTGCCTCCCTGCAGGCCGCCCTGGAGGTGCTGCGACTTCAGCCCGGCGAGCACTGGCTGGTCTTGGGTGATATGGGCGAACTGGGTGCCGAGAGCGAGACCCAGCATCGCACGGCCGGGCGCATGGCGCGCGCCTCGGGCGTATCGCGCTTTTATGGCATCGGCCCGCTGACCCGCCTGGCAGTGGAGGAATTCGGTTCGGGCGCGCGGCACTTCGAGAATTACACCGATTTGATCTCCGCCCTGTGTGCGGAATTGCCGGAAAACATGACCGTGCTGGTCAAGGGATCGCGCGCCATGCACATGGAAACCATCGTGCGTGCGATCGCCGCGCCGGGCATGGCCAGCAAGGCATAACGGCCCATGCTCCTCCTCCTTTCCGAATGGTTGAGCCGCTGGTACAGCGGTTTTCACGTGTTTCAATACATCACCCTGCGCATCATTCTGGGCGTGCTGACGGCGCTCGGCATCGCACTGTTGACGGGACCGTACATGATCCGGAGTTTGAGCCGCAACCAAATCGGCCAGAGCGTGCGCGACGACGGCCCGCGTTCGCATCTGAGCAAATCCGGAACGCCGACGATGGGCGGGGCGCTGATCCTGGTGTCGTTGACGCTGAGCACCCTGCTGTGGAGCGAATTGCGCAATCGCTATGTCTGGATCGCGCTTATGGTGACGCTGGCCTTCGGCGCCATCGGCTGGATTGACGATTACCGCAAGGTCAGTCGGCGCGATCCCAGGGGCATGCCGGCGCGGCAGAAATATCTGTGGCAGTCGATCTGCGGTCTGGGTGCCGCGCTCCTGCTTTACCTGCAGGCGGACACGCCGGTGCAGACGCAGTTGATCGTGCCGTTCGTCAAGGCCGCCGTGTTCAACCTGGGCTGGGGATTCCCGGTCCTGGCCTATCTCGTGGTGGTGGGCACCAGCAACGCCGTGAATCTGACCGACGGCCTGGACGGGCTGGCGACGCTGCCGGCGGTGATGATCGCCGGCGCCCTGGTGGTGTTCGCCTATGTGGCCGGCCACGTCAATTTCTCCCACTATCTGGGGCTGCCCTACATCGCCGGCGTCGGCGAATTGGGCGTGTTCTGCGCCGCGCTCTCCGGCGCCGGCCTGGGATTCCTGTGGTTCAACACCTATCCGGCGCAGGTGTTCATGGGCGACATGGGTGCGCTCGCCATCGGCGCGGCGCTCGGCATCGTCGCGGTGATGGTGCGCCAGGAAATGGTGCTCTTCATCATGGGCGGGGTGTTTGTGGTGGAGACCCTGTCGGTGATGCTGCAGGTGGCCTCCTTCAAGCTCACGGGCCGCCGCATCTTCCGCATGGCGCCGCTGCACCACCACTTCGAACTCAAGGGCTGGCCGGAACCGCGCGTGATCGTGCGCTTCTGGATCATCACCGTGATTCTTGTTTTGATCGGACTCTCGAGCCTCAAGATCCGATGATTCCACAATGAACGCGACCGCGACCGTCAAAACAACTTCATGGCCAATGCCCACTGTCATTGTCGGCATGGGCAAGACCGGTCTATCCTGCGCCCGCTTCCTGAGCCGTCGCGGTGAGCCCTTTGCCATCGTTGACAGCCGCGAAGATCCGCCCAGCCTGGCCGTCGTACAGCGGGAGTTTCCGCGGGCTCCATGTCATGCCGGTGATTTGCGCCCTGACTGGCTGCAGGGAGCGCGGCGGGTGTTGCTGAGTCCCGGCGTGCCGCCGCAAGAACCGGCGCTGTGCGCCGCGCGCGCGCACGGCGCGGAGATCCTCGGCGATATCGAATTGTTCGCGCGCCATGCGCGCGCCCCGGTGGTGGCGGTCACGGGTGTCAACGGCAAAAGCACGGTGACCACGCTGGTCGGCGAGATGGCGCGGGCGGCGGGTGTCCGCACCGGCGTGGGCGGCAATCTCGGCACGCCGGCACTGGACTTGCTGGATGAAAAGGTTTCGTTGTACGTGCTGGAACTGTCCAGCTTTCAACTGGAAACGGTGTCGAGCCTGAACGCCCGCGTTGCGACGGTGTTGAACGTGAGTCCTGATCATATGGATCGCTATCGCAGTCTCACCGAATACGCCGCCACCAAGCAGCGCGTCTTCCGCGGCGACGGCGTCATGGTGTTGAACGCCGATGACCCGCTGGTCATGGCCATGCGCGAACAAGGTCGCACCGTGCGAAGGTTCGGCTTGAACGCACCGCCGGCGGGTGATTATGGCGTGCGCCAGGATGCCGATGGACGGGTCTGGTTGGTGTGCGGCGAAGAACGATTACTGCCGGTCGCGGAACTAAAGATCAAGGGCGCGCACAACATCGCCAATGCGCTGGCGGCCTGGGCACTGGCCGAGGCGGCGGGACTGCCGCGTCCCGCGATCGGGGATGCGTTACGCACGTTTGCCGGTCTGCCGCACCGCTGCCGGCGGGTGGCGGAGATCGACGGCGTGCACTGGTACGACGATTCCAAGGGCACCAACGTTGGTGCCGCCTGCGCCGCCATCGTGGGACTGGCCCAGGGCCTGGCTTCCGGCCGGCGACTGATCATCATCGCCGGCGGTGACGGCAAGGGCGCGGATTTCAGCGCCATGGCGTCAGCGGCCCGGGGCCGGGTGCGGGCAGCGGTGATCATCGGCCGCGATGGGCCGCAGATCGAAAAAGTACTGGCGCCGGTCGTGCCCTGTGTGCGGGCGGACAACATGGAAGATGCGGTGGCGCAGGCGGCGGCGCGCGCAGAACCGGGCGACATCGTACTGTTGTCGCCGGCCTGCGCCAGTTTCGATATGTACCGTGATTACGTGCACCGCGGCGAGGTCTATGTCGCCTCGGTGCGCGCCAGGGTTCGCGTCGCCGCATCTGCGGAGCGGCAACCGTGACTGCGGCACTGCCCATGGAAAATGTCGCGCCCTTGCTGCGAACAACGCCGTCACCGCCGTCACCGGCGCGCTGGCTGGCGTACCGCGACCACGACCCATGGATATTGGGCACGGCCGTGATGCTGGTGGCCATCGGCCTGGTGATGATGACCTCGGCCTCGATCACCCTGGCGGACAAAAACTACGGCGATCCGTTTTACTTTCTGCGGCGGCAGATGATCGCGCTGGGCATCGGCGTGGCATTGGCGCTGTGGGCGATGCACGTGCCGCTGCATTTCTTGCAGCGGGTAAGTTCCGGTTTTCTGCTGCTCGGGATCCTGGTGTTGTTTCTGGTATTGATCCCCGGCATTGGCCGCGAAGTGAACGGCAGTCTGCGCTGGTTGCAACTGGGGCCGCTCTCGATGCAGGCCTCGGAAATCGCCAAGCCCTGCATCGTGCTTTATCTGGCGGGTTATCTGGTGCGGCACCACGATCAGGTGCGGGAAAAATTCATCGGCTTCATCAAGCCCATCGGCGTGCTGACCCTCATTGCCGGCCTGCTGCTGTTGGAGCCGGACTACGGCGCGGCGGCGGTGCTGTTTGCGACCTGCCTGGGCATGCTGTTCCTGGCCGGCGTCTCGCTGCTGCGGTTCATCTCCTGGGGGTTGGTTGCTGTCGCGGCCCTGGCGGCCCTGGCCATGCTGGCGCCCTACCGGCTGGCGCGCCTGATGGCGTTCGTCAATCCGTGGGCCGATCCCTACGACACCGGCTTCCAATTGACGCAGTCGTTGATCGCGTTCGGTCGCGGCGAGCTCACCGGCGTGGGTTTGGGCGCAGGCATACAAAAACTTTTTTATCTGCCGGAGGTGCACACCGATTTTGTATTCGCGGTGATAGGCGAGGAGCTGGGGCTGGCGGGCACACTCGCAGTGATCGCCCTGTTTTTGTTCCTGGTGTGGCGCATGTTGTTGCTGGGCGGCGAGGCGCTCAAGGCGGGTCAGGCGTTTCACGCCCATATCGCCAACGGTGTGGCCCTGCTGCTGGGCTTGCAGGCCTTCATCAACATCGGCGTCAACATGGGGGTGCTGCCAACCAAGGGGCTGACATTGCCGCTTATCAGCTATGGCGCCAACAGCATGGTCATTACCTGGGTGATGATTGGCCTGCTGTTGCGCGTCGCGCACGAGATCCGCCAGCCGGCTCGCGTGCTGGCGCTCACGCAGGCACAGACCACGTCCGTGCCGGCGATGATGGCCGGGGAGAACTCAGCATAATGAACCGGCCCATACTGATTATGGCAGGCGGGACCGGCGGCCATATTTATCCCGCACTGGCGGTGGCGGAGGAATTACAGCGGCGGCAGGTGGCGGTGCACTGGCTGGGCACCCGCCGCGGGCTCGAAATGCAATTGGTGCCGCAGGCCGGCCTTAAATTGCACACCGTGACCGTGACCGGGCTCCGTCGCCGTGGTGTCTGGACCTGGCTGCTGGCGCCGCCGGTGTTGATCATGGCTCTGCTGCAGTCGTTGTGGCATTTGCTGATGTTGCGGCCGGCGGCGGTGCTGGGCATGGGTGGTTTTGCCAGCGGGCCGGGCGGAGTGGCGGCCTGGTTGTTGCGGATACCCCTGCTGCTGCACGAGCAGAACGCCCTCTTGGGCACCACCAATCGGTTGTTGGCGCCGCTGGCGCGGCGTCTTCTAGAAGCATTCCCAGGTGCGTTTGCGCCGCGTCCGGCCGTCTGCACCGGCAATCCCGTGCGCGCGTCCATCACGCAACTGTCGTCGCGGTCGGAACACCCAGACCCGGCGGCGCATCCCCTGCGCATTCTGGTGGTGGGCGGCAGTCAGGGGGCCGCCGCCTTGAATCGCATCGTGCCGGCTGCAGTGGCGCTGCTGATCACGCAAGCGGGCCCGCCGCGCATCGAGGTATGGCATCAAACGGGAGCGGGCCAGGATGCCGAAACGGCGAAGCACTATCGGCAACACGATGTCACCGCCCGCGTGGAGCCGTACCTGCACGCCATCGAACAGGCCTACGCTTGGGCGGATTTGGTCATTTGTCGCGCCGGCGCCATGACCATCGCCGAACTTGCCGTCGCCGGTCTGGCGGCGCTTCTGGTGCCGTATCCCTTTGCCGTGGACGATCACCAGACGGCCAATGCCGCATATCTGGCGCGCCAGGGCGCGGCGCTCATGATCCCGGAGCATGAATTGACGCCGATGCAATTGGCCGCGCTGGTGCGCGGGTTGATTGACCATCCGGAGCGGCGCATGGAAATGGCGCGCAAGGCGCGCACGCTGGCCCGCCCGCAAGCCGCCGCGCAAGTGGCGCGGTTCTGCATGGAGGCGGCCTATGGCTGAGCGTGATCAAGACATGGGTCATGCCATGGGCCGGGTCAGGCGCATCCATTTCATCGGCATCGGCGGCGCCGGCATGGGCGGCATTGCCGAGGTGCTGCACAATCTGGGGTACGACATCAGCGGCTCGGATTTGCAACAGAATGCGATGGCGCGCCATCTGGCCGCGTGCGGCGTCCAGGTGTACACCGGCCATGCGGCGGCGCATATCCGGGGCGCCGATGTGGTGGTGTATTCGAGCGCCGTGCCGGCCGACAATCCCGAAATGATGGAGGCACGGCGGCTGCGCCTCCCGGTGGTGCCGCGGGCGCAGATGCTCGCCGAATTGATGCGCTTCCGTTCGGGGATCGCAGTCGCCGGTACGCACGGCAAGACCACCACCACCAGTTTGATAGCGAACCTCCTGGCCGAGGGGGGGCTGGATCCGACGTTCGTGGTCGGCGGCCGGGTCATCAGCAGCGGTACGCACGCCAAGCTGGGCCAGGGCAAATATTTGGTGGCCGAGGCCGACGAAAGCGACGCCTCGTTTCTGCATTTGAGTCCGGTGATGGCGGTCGTCACCAACATCGATCTGGACCACATGGAAACCTACGGCGGCGATCCCCAACGGTTGCGCGCCGCCTTCCTCGAATTTCTGCACCGCCTGCCATTTTATGGATTGGCCGTGCTGTGCATGGATGACCCTGTGGTGCGCGGGATGTTGGATGAAGTGGGCCGGCCGGTGGTGACCTACGGCACCGACCCCCGCGCCGATATCCGTGCCGGCGACATCCAGCAACAGGGCATGATGACCCGTTTCTCCGTGGTGCGGCCGGGCGAGGCGCAGTGGCTTTCCGTTGCGCTCAACCTGCCGGGCCGCCACAACGTGCTGAATGCGCTGGCCGCCATCGCCGTGGCCAGGGAGTTGAACGTGAGTGACGCGGCCCTGCTCAAGGGTTTGCGGGAATTTCAGGGCATCTCGCGCCGCTTCCAGAACGTGGGTGAACTCAAAATCGGCAAGGCCAGGGTGACGCTGATCGACGATTACGGTCATCACCCGACCGAAATGGCGGCCACGCTCGCCGCCCTGCGCGCCGGCTGGCCGGGACGTCGCGTGGTGATGGTATTCCAGCCGCACCGATACACCCGCACCCGCGATCTGCTGGATGATTTCGCCCGCGTGCTCTCGGAGGTGGATCAATTGCTGCTGCTGGATGTCTATGCCGCCGGCGAGCCGCCGCTGCCGGGCGCGGACAGCCGGGCGCTGGCGCGCGCGCTCCGCGCGCGCGGCAAGGTCGATCCCATCCTGGTCGCCGCACCCGCCGAAGTCCCCGCGCTATTGCCCGGCATCATGCGCGATGGCGATGTCCTGCTCGTTCAGGGAGCGGGCAACATCGGCGCCACGGTTGTCCGACTGCAGGAACAATTCGCGTCCACGCCGCTGAAGGCGGTGACGAACACATGATGACGGCCATGGACAAACGCGACCCCTCCCGGCCGTGGCGCGGCCAGTTGAAGGTGAATGAAAGCTTGGCGCAGCACAACACCTGGCGTGTCGGCGGCCCCGCGGCGCGCTACTACCTGCCGATCGACGCCACCGACCTGGCGAGCTTCATCGGCACGCTGGATGAAAACGAACCGCTCCTGTGGCTGGGCCTGGGCAGCAACGTGCTGGTCCGCGACGGCGGTTTCCGGGGTACCGTTATCGCCACCCACCCCGTCCTCGACCGCTGCGGCCGGGTGGAGAACAACCTGCTGCGCGCCGAGGCGGGCACGCCCTGCGCCAAGGTGGCCCGCCAGGCCGTGCGCGATGGCGCCACCGGCCTTGAATTTTTTGCCGGCATTCCCGGGACCATCGGCGGCGCGCTGGCGATGAATGCCGGCGCCTTCGGCGGGGAGACATGGCGGCAGGTGGACTGCGTGGAGACTGTGGATCGGCAGGGGCGATTGCATCGCCGTCCGGCGTCGGATTATTGCGTGGCCTACCGTGAGGTGCATCCGCCGACGGCTGATGAGGGGTTTGCGGCCGCAACCTTCAGGGTGCGGCCCGACATTCTCCACGAAGGCGAGGCGAAGATCCGATCGCTGCTGACCCGGCGCGCGCAGAGCCAGCCGATGGGGGAACCCAGTTGCGGTTCCGTTTTCCGCAATCCGGCCGGCGAATACGCCGGCCGCTTAATCGAGCAGTGCGGACTGAAAGGGGCGACACGCGGGGGTGCGCAGGTGTCCCGCAAGCACGCCAATTTCATCGTCAACCTGGGTGGCGCCACGGCGGCGGACATCGAAGGCTTGATCCGGCACATTCAGGAAACGGTGCGGGGCCAGCGCGGCGTGGAATTGATCCCGGAGGTTCGCATCGTGGGCGAGGAGAAGCAATCATAAGCGCCGCGGCGAAACCATTCGGCCGGGTGGCGGTGCTGCTGGGCGGACGCTCTGCGGAGCGGGAGATCTCGCTCATGAGCGGCAAGGCCGTGCTTGAGGCGTTGCAGCGGGCGGATATCGATGCCCACGCGTTTGATCCGGCGGCGCGCGACATCGCCGAAATTAGGAGTTTCAACCGTGCCTTCATCGTGTTGCACGGCCGCGGCGGCGAGGACGGCACCATGCAGGGGGCGCTCGAAACCCTCGATGTCCCCTATACCGGCAGCGGCGTCATGGCCTCGGCGCTGTGTCTGGACAAATGGCGAACCAAGCTGGTGTGGCAGTCGACCGGTATTCCCACCCCCCGCCACGTGCTGGTGGAGACCGATACGGATCCCGATGCCCTGCCGGCGACGCTGGGACTGCCACTCATCATCAAGCCGGTGCATGAAGGCTCGACCATCGGCCTCAGTCGCGTGCAGCGGCGCCAGGAACTCGCCGCGGCGCTCGCCACCGCCCGCCGCCACGATCCGATGGTGCTGGCGGAAGAATGCATCATCGGTCAGGAACTGACCACAGCGATCCTCGGCGATCAAGCCCTGCCGCTGGTACGTATTGAGGCGCCTGCGGGCCGCTACGACTACCACGCCAAGTATTTTTCCGATGAGACCCGGTATCACTGTCCGGCCGGCATCGACGCGCGCCTTGAAGCGGAAATCCAGGCGGCGGCGCTCAAGGCCTTTCGCGTGCTGGGCTGCCGCGGATGGGGGCGCGCAGACGTGATGCTGCGCCCCAGCGGCGAATTTTTCTTTCTGGAAATGAACACGGTCCCTGGAATGACCGGCCACAGCCTGGTGCCCATGGCGGCAAGGGCGGCGGGGATGAGTTTCGATGATCTGGTATTGGCGATCCTGCGCCCCACCCTGCCGTTCGTGGAGCAGCCCCCCATGGAAAAAATCACATGTTGAATTTTGGCCGACCGCAGAACCGACGCGTGGACACGCCTTCGGTGTGGCGACGACGCGGACTGGCCTGGGCGGCGGCGGTGGGCGTGACGGTGGCGCTGGCGGGCACGCTCGCCGCGGTGAGCTGGCTTCAAGATCCCCAGCATCTGCCCATACGCGAGGTGCGCATCAACGGTGAATTGCGGCATCTGTCGCCCGTGCACGTGCAACAGGCGGTGCTGGCGGAAGCCACCGGCGGTTTTTTCAGCGTCGATGTCGACCGCATCCGGGCCGCGGTATTGGGAGATCCGTGGGTGCGGGAGGTGTCGGTACGTCGGGTCTGGCCGGATACCCTGGTGGTGACGGTGAGCGAGCAGCATCCCCTGGCCTATTGGGGCACCGCGGCACTGATCAGCGCCGAAGGTGCCGTCTTCCGGCCGGCGCCGGAGCAGTTTCCAGCCGGTCTGCCGCTCCTGACGGGACCGGAGGGTGCGCAGATGACTCTTCTCAACCGTTACCGGCAGTTGCAGGCGTGGTTTGCGCCGCTGGGCCTGAGCGTGCAGCAGGTGGACCTGAACCCGCGGCGATCCTGGCGCTTTACCGTGGTGAATGAGCAGGCTGGCGGTGGAATGAGCGTAGCAATAGAGGTTGTCGTCGGCCGTGCTGATTTCGATGCCCGGGTCCAGCGGTTGATCACGGCATGGCCGCGCACCGTCGGCGTGCGGGAAAACGATATCGCCAGCGTGGATTTGCGCTACACGAACGGTTTCGCCGTCCGTCTGCGGCGTGCGCCGCCGCTCGGTTGACAGGAGATGAGTCGCATGAAGAAACCGGACAAGAACCTCGTCGTGGGCCTGGACATCGGCACCTCCAAGGTGGTGGCGATGGTCGGTGAGGTCGGACCCGACGGCCAGATGGAGGTGATTGGCATGGGCTCGCATCCCTCGCGCGGGCTGAAAAAAGGCGTGGTGGTCAACATCGAATCGACCGTGCAGTCCATCCAGCGCGCTGTCGAGGAGGCCGAGTTGATGGCGGGCTGTGAAATCCGCTCGGTCTACGCCGGCATCGCCGGCAGCCACATCCGCAGCCTCAATTCCCACGGCATCGTCGCCATCCGCGACAACGAAGTGACGCCGCACGACGTTGAACGCGTCATCGACGCCGCCCGTGCGGTGGCCATCCCCGCCGATCAGAAGATTCTTCACGTGCTGCCGCAGGAGTTCGTCATCGACAACCAGGAAGGCATCCGCGATCCCATCGGCATGTCGGGCGTGCGGCTGGAGGCCAAGGTGCACATGGTGACCGGCGCGGTGTCCGCGGCGCAGAACATCGTCAAATGCGTGCGCCGCTGCGGTCTGGAGGTGGACGACGTCATCCTGCAGCAACTGGCCTCGGCGCAGGCGGTGCTGACCGACGATGAAAAGGAACTGGGCATCTGCCTGGCCGACATTGGCGGCGGCACCAGCGACATCGCCGTGTTCGTCAACGGCGCCATCCACCACACCGCGGCCATCCCCATCGCCGGCGATCAGGTGACCAACGACATCGCCGTGGCCCTGCGCACGCCCACGCATCACGCCGAGGACATCAAGATCAAATACGCCTGTGCGCTGACCCAACTGGCCAATCCCGAGGAGACCATCGAAGTGCCGAGTGTCGGCGATCGGGCGCCGCGGCGGTTGTTGCGGCAGACCCTGGCCGAGGTGGTGGAGCCGCGCTATGAGGAGCTGTTCTCGCTGATCCACGCCGAGCTCAAGCGCAGCGGTTTTGAGGAACTCGTCGCCGCCGGCGTGGTGCTGACCGGCGGCGGCGCCAAGATGGAGGGCGTCATCGAACTGGCCGAGGAGGTGTTCCACATGCCGGTGCGGCTGGGGACGCCGCAATACATCACCGGGCTCGCGGACGTGGTGCGCAATCCGGTGTATTCCACGGCCGTGGGGCTGCTGCTGTTCAGTCAGAAGATGGTGCATTCACAGCCACACCCGCCGCGCATGGAGGGCGGCGTACGGCAGATGTGGGAACGGATGAAGAACTGGTTTCACGGACATTTTTAACGGGGATCCATCACGCGGATTTTTTCGAGATGGGTTCGAAAAATTTTTATATACTTTGTTGATGAGGAGGTCATATGCCATTTGAATTGATGGATGCCGTAAATCAGAACGCGGTCATCAAGGTCGTCGGCATCGGCGGCGGCGGCGGCAACGCCGTGCAGCACATGGTGAACGCCGGTATCGACGGCGTCGACTTCATCTCCGCGAATACCGACGCACAGGCGCTGAAGAATTCGGCGGCGCGCATGACCCTGCAACTGGGCAAGGACATCACCAAGGGGCTGGGCGCCGGTGCCGATCCCGAAGTGGGGCGGCAGGCGGCGCTGGAGGATCGCGAGCGCATCTCCGACGTGCTGGACGGTTCCGACATGGTGTTCATCACCGCCGGCATGGGCGGCGGCACCGGCACCGGCGCGACGCCGGTGGTGGCGCAGGTGGCCAAGGATCTCGGTATCCTGACGGTCGCGGTGGTGACCAAGCCCTTTCTCATGGAGGGGCGCAAGCGCATGGAGGCCGCCAACAAGGGCATCAAGGAGCTGTCCCAGTTCGTGGACTCGCTCATCACCATTCCCAATGAAAAACTGCTGACGGTTCTGGGGCGTGATGTGAGCCTGCTCGACGCCTTCAAGGCGGCCAATGATGTCCTGCTGGGGGCCGTGCAGGGGATTGCCGAGTTGATCACCCGGCCGGGACTCATCAACGTCGATTTTGCCGACGTCCGCACGGTCATGAGGGAAATGGGCATGGCCATGATGGGATCCGGCCGCGGCAAGGGTCCGGATCGCGCCCGGCTGGCCGCGGAAAGCGCCATCGCCAGCCCCTTGCTCGAAGACATCAACATTTCCGGGGCGCGGGGCATCCTGGTCAACATCACCGCGGGCACGGATTTACGCATCGGTGAATTCGACGAGGTGGGCAATATCATCAAGGGCTTTGCCTCTGAAAACGCCACGGTGGTCATCGGCACGGCGCTCGATCCGGCGATCAGCGACGAATTCCGGGTCACCGTGGTGGCCACCGGTCTGGGCGGCCATGAGGAGAAGGCGGCCGTCGACTCTCCGGCAATGGCGCCGGCGGGTTCGAAATCCGCGGCAGGTGCCACTGTTATTCCGGTGTTGCCGCAGCAGCTCGAAGGTGCGAAATCACCGCGGCGGGAGAGCGGCGCCGAGCCTGACTACAGTCAATATGACAAGCCGGCCTATGACCGAAAGAAGAAAGGGGCGGCCAATTTTCTGGATATCCCCGCGTTTTTACGGCGTCAGGCCGATTAATCGTGGAAATTACGCTCTGAACCACGGAGGAGGATAAGAGGCTAGCACATAAGGGTTTTTGTGTTATTATCCGGCCCCAAACCCTTCGCCTTGAATGGGGGAGCAAGGGGTAATGATAAAACAGCGCACCCTAAAAAATATCATACGCGCCACCGGAGTCGGTCTGCATACAGGAAAAAAGGTCTATCTGACCTTGCGGCCGGCGCCTGCTGATACCGGCATCCTGTTCCGGCGCATCGATCTCGATCCCGTCGTGGAAATCACCGCCCGCGCTGAAAATGTGGGCGATACCCGGCTGTCCACCACCCTGGCCAAGGATGGTACCCGCATCGCCACCGTAGAGCACCTGCTGTCCGCCCTGGCGGGGCTGGGCATCGATAACGCCTATGTCGATGTGAGCGCTGCGGAGGTACCCATCATGGATGGCAGCGCCGGGCCGTTTGTTTTCCTGATCCAGTCCGCCGGCATCCAGGAGCAAAACGCAGCCAAGAAATTCATCCGCATCAAGCGTCCGGTGAAAGTCGAGGATGGGGACAAATGGGCGCGATTTGAGCCCTTTGAAGGATTCAAGGTAGCCTTCGCCATAGAATTTGACCACCCCTTTTTCCAGCAAACCAGTAAATACGCCGAAATCGATTTTTCCACCACCTCCTTCGTCAAAGAAGTCAGTCGTGCCCGTACCTTCGGTTTCATGCGGGAGGTGGAACTATTGCGGCAGAAGAACCTGGCCTTGGGCGGTAGTCTGGCCAACGCGGTGGTGGTCGATGACTACCGGGTCCTGAATGAAGAGGGCCTGCGTTACGAGGACGAATTTGTCAAACACAAGGTCCTGGACGCCATCGGTGATCTCTATTTGCTGGGACACACCCTGATCGGCGCCTTTCATGGCAACAAGTCCGGGCATGAATTGAACAATAAATTGTTGCGCATCTTGTTGGCAAACAAAAAGTACTACGAGGTGGTGACCTTCGCCGATGCCCAGGCGGCGCCCATCTCGTTTATGCAGCCGGTACCGGCCACCTGATAAGACTTCAGGGAAAATTTGATGACGCGCCGGGGGGGGCGGCACCGACGGAGACCTTGATGCGTATGGTGCGGACCGGCGCATTTGAAGGGGAGTCACCGTTGAGTGTTTCCAACATGACGGGAATGAGGCATCGCGCTTGAGTGGCCCAGGCGGCGGAGTCCGCCTGCAATACCAAGGTGTGTTCCTGCAAGTTCAGCACGCGCAGGTGCGCATCGAGCGGCTCGGGCCACAGGGTACGCAGGCGTCGTTCAATGCGGTTGAGGTGATGGGCGTGATCCAGCAATTGACGCAGGTGGCTGGAACCATTCAGCACCCGGCGCAGCGGCTGGGGTGGCGACGAGCGCTTCATAGATAATTTCAAGCGGTGGAGGAGGGTCTTGGTCTGACCGAGGATGCTATGCAACTTATTCTACACTCTAACTATCGCGGCCACCTGTGCCAGTTTCGGCTGGGGCGCGGCGCATTGCTGATTTTTGGAATGCTGGTTTTGGGCCTGTCCGCAGGGTTGCTGACCTTGGGCGCGCGCTGGGGTTCGGCCTATACCTTGATGCAGGCTGATGCCGGCATCAAAGACCGCCAGGAATTCTGGCGGCGCCAGATGGGATTGCAGCGCGAGAAGCTGGCGCAATTGCGTCAGGATACCGAGGCCAATCTGAATGCGCTGGCGCTGAAGCTCGGTGAAATGCAGTCCCATGTCACCCGGTTGGATGCCCTGGGTGAGCGGCTGACGGTCATGGCCAAGATGAAAGATGGGGAATTCGACTTCCGCAGCGAACCGCCGGTGGGCGGTCCGGTATCCGCTGTGCAGCTTTCCAATACCGCACAGGACATCGCCCATGGCATCGAAAAACTCTGGCGCGAACTCGATGATCGGACTGAACAATTGACCGCCATGGAATCGCTGTTGATGAATCGCAAGTTGCAGGACGAGATTTTTCCGGCCGGAGTGCCCCTGATGGGTGGATGGATGTCCTCCGGTTTCGGCCCGCGCACCGATCCGGTCTCCGGGCGCCAGGAATTTCACCGCGGCATCGATTATGCCGGAGAGCCGGGCTCCAGCGTCATCGCCATGGCCTCGGGCGTGGTGAGTTGGTCCGGATGGCGTGATGAATATGGCAATGTGGTGGAAATCAACCACGGCAATGGTTACGTCACCCGCTATGCGCACAACAAGAAAAATCTGGTGGCCGTTGGCGATCGGGTCGACAAGGGCCAAGCCATCGCCATCATGGGCGCCACCGGGCGCACCACCGGCCCCCATGTCCATTTCGAGGTGCTGAAAGACGACGTCATCGTCAACCCGTTGAAATATATCCACACGAGCGGAACGGCCGACGCCGAGGTCGTACAGGATGTCCCTCTGCCGCATTCCGTCAATTAAGCAACAGCCACTGGTTTCCCGGCCGAAGACTAAGAGTTAAACTGCGCCACTAGCTGTGGGAAGACGCCGATTGCGTTAGCAGTCTTTAATGTTCCACCTTCCTGGTTGATACCTCATTCATGGTGATGAATCCTATTGCCTTGCTCGGCAAGGCAGTGCGCAAAGTCATTGGCAGTCGCAACGAGCGGATGTTGCGGCGCATGCAAAAGGCGGTGGTGCGGATCAACGCCCTGGAGCGGGTGATCGCCGCCCTGAGCGACGATGCCTTGCGCGCCAAGACGGCCGAATTCCGCGAACGCCTACGCCGCGGCGAGACGCTGGAGGCGCTGCTGCCGGAGGCGTTCGCGGTGGTGCGCGAGGCCGGCCGGCGCGTGCTCGGCATGCGCCATTTTGACGTTCAGCTCATCGGCGGCATGGTCCTGCATCAGGGCAAGATCGCCGAGATGCGCACGGGCGAAGGCAAGACGCTGGTGGCCACGCTGGCCGCCTATCTGAATGCGCTGCCCGGCCACGGCGTGCACGTGGTCACGGTCAACGATTACCTGGCCAAGCGCGATGCGGAATGGATGGGCCGGGTGTACTCATTCCTCGGCATGCATACGGGCGTCATTCTCTCCACCCTGCCGCCCGCCGAACGACAGGCCGCCTACGCCGCCGACATCACCTACGGCACCAACAATGAGTTTGGCTTCGATTATCTGCGCGACAACATGGTGTTCTCGCGCGCCGGTCGCGTACAACGCGGACTCACCTTCGCCATCGTCGATGAGGTGGATTCCATTCTCATCGACGAGGCGCGCACGCCGCTCATCATCTCGGGCCCCACCGAGGACCGCACCGATTTATACCAGCGGGTGAATAACCTGATCCCGGGGCTCAAACGGCAGGAGAAAGAGGAAGGGCAGGACGGCGACTACTGGGTCGATGAAAAGGCGCGGCAGGTGCATTTGACGGAACGCGGCCACGAACACATTGAGAAATTGCTGGCCAGCGAAGGCATGCTCGGTGGCAGCGAGAGCCTCTACAGCGCCGCGAACATCAGCCTCATGCATCATGTCAACGCGGCGCTGCGCGCTCATACGCTGTTCCGGCGCGACGTGGATTACGTCGTCAAGGATGACGTGATCGTCATCGTCGATGAATTCACCGGCCGCACCATGCCGGGCCGCCGATGGTCGGAAGGTTTGCACCAGGCTGTGGAGGCCAAGGAGGGCGTGTCGATCCAGAACGAAAACCAGACACTGGCCTCAATCACTTTCCAGAACTACTTCCGACTTTACAAGAAATTGTCAGGTATGACCGGCACGGCGGACACCGAGGCCTATGAGTTCCAGCAGATCTACGGCCTGGAGGTGGTCGTTATCCCCACGCACCGCGAGATGATTCGCGAAGATCTTGGCGATGTGGTCTATCTCACGCAGAAGGAGAAATTCAAGGCCATCATTGCCGACATCAAGAATTGCGTGCGGCGTGGCCAGCCGGCGCTGGTGGGCACCACCTCGATAGAAACCTCGGAATTCCTCTCCGGGCTGCTCAAGCGGGAGGGCATCCAGCACCAGGTGTTGAACGCCAAGTTTCATGAGGCCGAGGCGCAGATCGTGGCACAGGCCGGACGGCCGGGCACCGTGACCGTGGCCACCAACATGGCCGGCCGCGGCACCGACATCGTGCTCGGTGGCAATCCCGAACCGGAAATCAATGCAATCCGCGCCGACGACGGCCCCTCCGAGGAGGACAAGAAACAACGCATTGCCGCCGTCCGCACGGACTGGCAGCGGTTGCACGATGAGGTGGTCGCCGCCGGCGGCTTGCACATTATCGGCACCGAGCGCCATGAGTCCCGCCGCATCGACAATCAATTACGCGGCCGTTCCGGCCGTCAGGGCGATCCGGGCTCCAGCCGCTTCTACCTGTCGCTGGAGGACAGCCTCATGCGTATCTTCGCCTCCGACCGCGTCGCGGCGATCATGCAGAAGCTGGGCATGCAGGAAGGCGAGGCCATTGAGCATCCTTGGGTGACCCGCGCCATCGAGAACGCCCAGCGCAAGGTGGAGGCGCGCAATTTCGACATTCGCAAGCAGTTGCTGGAGTTTGACGACGTCGCCAACGATCAACGCAAGATCATCTATGAACAGCGCAATGATCTGATGGATGCCGAGGATATCGGCGCCACGATCATCGACATCCGCCGCGATGTAGTGGACGGCATTATTCATCAGTTCATTCCGCCACAGAGTTTTGAAGAGAGCTGGAACGTTCCGGGCCTGGCCGAGGCCTTGAGTCAGGAACTGGGTTTGAAATTGCCAATCGCGGAATGGCTCAGACAGGATGGCAATCTGCACGAGCAGACGTTGCACGACCGGATACTGGCCGCCGCTGATTCGGCCTACGAGGAGAAGGAGAAGGCGATCGGCGCGACGGGGATGCGGCAGGTGGAAAAGGAGGTCATGCTGCGCGTGCTGGATCAGCACTGGAAGGAGCACCTCGCAGCCATGGATCATCTGCGCCAGGGCATCCATCTGCGCGGGTACGCACAGCGGAACCCCAAGCAGGAATACAAGCGCGAGGCCTTCGAAATGTTCCAGCAGCTGCTGGAGAACATCAAGCGCGATACCGTGGGCCTGCTGTCGCGCATTCAGGTCCGCAGCGAGGCGGAAATTCACGCCATGGAGGAGCAACGCCGGCGGGTGGCGCCCGTGCAGTACACCCATGCCCAGGCCGAGAGTCCCCTTGCCGCACCGGAAGCCTCCGCAGAAGACGCTGTGGCGGCGGCCGGGGTGCAGCCGCCGGCTGCACCGGCCGTCGCCGCGCCATTCGTACGCGATGGCCGCAAGGTGGGACGCAACGAACCCTGCCCCTGCGGCTCGGGCAAGAAATACAAGCAGTGCCATGGCCGCTTGAGTTGAGGTGCAGGCATGGTTGCCGGAGTCATTGCCCAGACGCCGTTATTACCCGTGCCCGGCGTACTAATCGGAGTCGGCGCGGCGGGGATCAAGCTTTCGGATCGCCATGATCTGGCCTTGCTTCAGTTGGCCCCGGGATCCCGTTGCGCGGCGGTATTCACGCGCAATGCCTTTTGCGCCGCGCCGGTGCAGTTGGCCAAAAAGCATCTGGCGGCAGGTCCTGTCAGGCATCTGTTGGTGAATTCCGGCAACGCCAACGCAGGTACAGGCCCGGCGGGTCTGGAGGACGCGGCGGCGACCTGTGCCGCGGTGGCGGCATCGGCCGGCGGTGAGGCGCGGGCCGTGTTGCCGTTTTCCACCGGCGTCATCGGCCAGCGACTGCCGGTGGACAAGATACGCCGGGCACTGCCGCAGGCCGTGGCCTCACTGTCGCCCACAGGGTGGGAGAATGCCGCGCGTGCGATCATGACCACGGACACCGTCCCCAAAGGTATCTCGCGCACCTGCACCATTGCCGGCCGCACCATAACCTTCACCGGCATTGCCAAGGGCGCCGGCATGATCCGTCCGGACATGGCAACGTTGCTGTCGTTCATCGCCACGGACGCGACCGTGGAGCCATCGTTTCTGCAGGCGGCGCTTGAATCTGTAATGGCACAGAGCTTCAATTGCATCACTGTGGACGGCGATACATCGACCAATGACGCGTGCGTACTGATGGCCACGGGACAGGTGGGCGGCGCATCAATCTCCGCCGCCACGAAGGAGGCCGCGATTTTTCAGGAGGCGTTGACCGCCGTTTGCCGTTACCTGGCCGAGGCGGTCGTGCGCGACGGCGAGGGCGCCTCGAAATTCATCCGCATTCTCGTGGAACAGGGCGCCAGCGACGAGGAATGCCGGCGGGTGGCCTATGCGGTGGCGGAGTCGCCCCTGGTCAAGACGGCGTGCTATGCCTCCGACGCCAACTGGGGGCGCATCCTGGCCGCCGTGGGCCGCGCCGGTGTGCCCGATTTGAAGATCGCAGGCGTCAACATCGTCTTGAACGGCGTGGCCATCGTGACGGCGGGCAGCGTGGCGCCCGGTTACACCGAGGCTGCGGGCCAGCAGGCCATGCAGGCGGCTGATATCGGCATTCGCATCCAGCTTGGACGGGGCGCCTCACAGGCGGAGGTGTTGACCTGCGATCTCTCGCTCGATTATGTCCGCATCAACGCCGAATATCGCACCTGATTCGGCGGAACATCAGGCGTTCCCATTTTTGAACGAGTTCAAAGACCGATCAGCACCGAGAGGCGCGGTGCATGTAGCGGTGGCGGTGATCGTGAATGCCGCGGGTGCCGTACTCATCAGTCGTCGTCCCGTCGCCGCGCATCAGGGCGGCTTGTGGGAATTCCCCGGAGGCAAGGTCGAGGCGGGGGAGACCGCGCGGGAGGCATTGCGGCGTGAACTCAGGGAGGAACTGGGATTGAGTGCACTGCACCTGCGGCCGTTGATCCAAATCGATCACTGTTATCCCGACCGGCGGGTATATCTGGACGTCTGGCGTGTGTCGCAGTGGGAAGGGCAGCCACAGGGACGCGAAGGCCAGTCTGTCAAATGGGCGTCACCAACAGCGCTCAACCGGGCCGATTTCCCGGCGGCCAACTGGCCGATCATCCAGGCTGCGCGCCTGCCGCCGTTGTATGTAATCACGCCCGATGCGGCGGCGGACGAAACCTGGCCTGCCCGTTTGGAACCGGTGCTTATTGCCGGCGTGCGCTTGTTGCAGTACCGCAGTCAGCCGCCGCTGGATGAATCCCGCGTTCGCGCCGTCATTGAAAAATGTCATCGGCACGAATGCCGTATGCTGGTGAACGCTGCGCCGGAAGAGGCGGTGCGCCTGAGCGCAGATGGCGTGCATCTAAACAGCGAACGCCTGCGCAGGATTACCCGGCGGCCGTTGCCGGGGAAATTCATGGTGGGTGCATCCTGCCACACGGCGGAGGAACTGGTGCAGGCCGAACGCATCAGCGCGGATTTCGCAGTGCTGGGGCCCGTGGAGCCCACAACCAGCCACCCATCCGCCAATCCACTCGGCTGGGCGGCTTTTGCCGAACAGGTGGCGCATGCGCGCCTGCCCGTCTATGCGCTGGGTGGGCTTGAGCCCAAGGATATCGTACGGGCATGGAGCGCCGGTGCGCAGGGGCTGGCAATGATCCGCGGCGTCTGGTCGGCGCCGGACCCCGCCGCCGCTGTTCATTATTGTCTCAGTGCTTGACCGTGGACGAAGGCACCACATTTTCCGGTGTCTGCTGATCCGCCGTCGATTCTTCGCTGATGCGGCGGCTCTCATTCAGCCAGGCGCCCAGATCGACAAACTGACAACGCTCGCTGCAGAACGGCAGATGGGAGTGTCCAGTGGAGACATCGAACCGCCGCCCGCAGGTTGGACAACGTGTGACTCGCGGATTGTCGGGACGATCTCTAATCATAGATTGCAGCACTGCAGCTCAAAGGGGATATCCATGTCCGTTTGCGCCGGACGGCTGGCGCTGCTCGGCTGTTCCAGGAAACGGATGGTGAAGCGGTGCCGGCCGCCGCTAATCTCCGGGAAGGCCTGGAGGCTGCCGGGGACCACCACCCGCACCAGCTGGCAGACCGTGTTGGGATCCACCGGCTGCTGATAGAAACCCGCCACCGCGGTCACCGTCTGCGGATGGGCGCTGTCGCGGATCAGGTGCAACACCAGCTCCACGGCGTCCTTGATGATCCGCAGATCGTTGAACCAGTAGTGTAGTTGTTCAACCCGCACTGCGACCGGCCGGGTCAGCCAGTAATGATAGGCGGGCAGGTCGAAGTTGCAGGTGCCGCCGGGGATGGGCAGACGCTGCTTGATGGCGTAAATCAACTCATCCTTGCGCAGCATCTGCGCCGGCTGGCAGCCGTTGCTGCGCATCGTGACCAGCAATTCATTGATTTGTTCGAGGATGTCCTGCAAGCGCGCGGGATCCACGCCGGGATTCTGCTGCAGACCCTGCAGGATGCCGGCGTGCCGTTCAAGTTCCTTGTTGAGTTCCGCCTTGAGATCGAAGCGCGACAGCAAATCGGTGACTTCAATCAGGCCCGTGAGCGCGGCGCGACTGTCCCACTCATCGGCGCCGTTGATGCGATGTTCAACCCCGTCGAACAGATATTCCAGACGCAGCAGGGCGCGGATGCGTTCATTGAGGGGTTGCTCATAGGTGACGACGGATTCTTTCGTCGCCGCAAACAGCGAACTCTGTCTCTGCATCGCCGTCGGATCAGCGCTCATCACGCCCCCACCTTGCGCGCCAGTTGTACATATCGATGATGCAGGGCCGCCACCCGCTGCCGTATTCGCGCCCGATCACCGTCGTTGACGATGACATCATCGGCATGACGCAGTCTTTCCTCAGCTGAGGCTTGGACACGCATGATTGCCTCGACTTGGGCGTGTGTCAAACCATCCCGCGCCTGAATGCGTCGAATCCGGATTTCCGCAGGTGCGTCCACCACCAGGATGCGGTCGAAGCCGCCCTGCCAGCCGCACTCCACCAGCAGGGGCACGCAGATGACGCAATATCCCGGGTGATCGGTGAGACGCTCCGCGCGTTCTCGCAGCAGCGCACGAATGCGGGGATGAAGGAGTGATTCGAGCGCCTGCCGGAGCTTGGGATCGGCAAAGGCGTGCTCCCGCACATAATCACGGCGGAGCCTTCCCCGTTCATCGACGGCCGCCCGCCCGAATTTTTCCACTATGGCATCAAGCAACGAACTGCCGGGTTCGACGATCTCCCGTGCCACCGCGTCAGCATCCAGCACTGGTACGCCCAGGGACGCAAACTCACTGCAGATGAGGGATTTCCCGCTGCCGATACCGCCGGTCAGTCCCACCTTGAACGGCGGTTTCAGAGCGGCATCGCCCATTGCAGATAGGCGGCGGTAAGTTCCTGGCCGTAAAGCATGGCAATCCAACCGGCGCAGGCCAGATAGGGCCCGAAGGGGATGGGCTTGCGGCGATCCCTCTGTACCAGCACGATGGCCGCGATCCCAAGGACGGCGCCGACTGCGGATGCCAGCACGATCACCAAGGGCAGGAGTTTCCACCCCATCCACGCGCCCAGGGCGGCAAGCAGCTTGAAATCGCCATAGCCCATCCCCTCACGTCCCGTCACGATCTTGAACAGCCAGTACACCGACCAGAGCGACACATAACCCAGAATGGCGCCGCCAACACTATCGTACAAACCGACCGGGAGCAGGCCGGTGAAATTCAACGCAATTCCAAGCCACAACATGGATAGTGTGATGTCGTCGGGGAGGAGGTAATGATCCAAATCGATGAAGGCGAGTGCGATCAGCGTCCACCCCATGACCGCGCAGGCCAATGCCGGCACTCCAAAGCCGAAATGCGATGCGGCAACGCCGCCCACAATGCCGGCCAGCAGCTCAACGAGGGGATAGCGCCAGGAGATCCGTGCATGGCAGTGCCGGCAACGCCCCCGTTGCCATAAAAAGCTGAGCAGGGGGATGTTTTCGATGGCGCGGATCAGGTGTCCGCAGTGCGGGCAGCGCGAACGCGGCGACCACAGATTGAAATGTTCGGCTGCTGTGACGGCAGGCTTTGCAGCTGTATCCTGGCCCATCAATTCAGCGCACTGCTGCCGCCATTCCCGCTCCATCATGACGGGCAGGCGGTGGATGACGACGTTGAGAAAGCTGCCGACGATGAGGCCCAATAGCACCATGACGGAGAAATAGAAACCCGGCGAGGTTTGCAGGGTTGAAAAGAGTTCGCTCAGCAAGGGCAGCTTTCAGTCGGCGCTTACCGCCCGCTCCGGCGTGTTGAGAGACTGCTTGATATCGATGCGCGGTCTTAAACCACCTGGCCCATCTTGAAGATGGGCAGATACATGGCGATCACCAGACCGCCGATCACGACGCCCAATACAGCCATGATCAGTGGCTCCAGCAGGCTGGTCAGCGCCTCCACCGCATCGTCCACTTCCTGTTCATACCAATCCGCGATCTTGTTCAACATGGCGTCCAGGGAACCTGATTCCTCGCCGATGGCCACCATCTGTATGACCATATTGGGGAATATCTTGGATTCACGCATGGCCACTTGCAGTTGCGTGCCGGTGGCGACCTCATCGCGCATCTTCATGGTGGCGTCATAGAAGATGATATTGCCGCAGGCGCCGGCGACCGAGGTCATGGCCTCGACCAAGGGCGTGCCCGCCGCGAACATGGTGGCCAGGGTGCGGGAAAAACGGGCGATGGCCGATTTTTCCAGAATTTCGCCAATCACCGGTATTTTGAGCGAGATCCGATCGATGAAATGTGCGACCGCCCGCGAACGGTTCTTGGCTTGGAGCAAACCATACACCACGCCGAAAATGCCGCCGAACATGATATACCAATAGGCTTGGAAAACCTTGGAAACCTGTATGACGATCTGGGTGGGCGCGGGCAGATCGGCGCCGAACCCCTTGAACAGGCTCTCGAACTGCGGGATGACGAAAATCATCAATATGGTGGTGATGATGAAGGCCACCACGATCACCGCCGTGGGATAAAACAACGCCCCCTTGATCTTGGACTTCAGCGCCTCGGTTTTTTCCAGGTAGGTTGCCAGCTTGTTGAGAATGGACTCCAGGATACCGGCGTGTTCGCCGGCGGTGACCAGGTTGACAAACAGTTCATTGAAATAAAGAGGATGTTTGCCCAGCGCCTCCGCCAGCGTGCCGCCGGCCTCGACCGAACCCTTGATGTCCATGATCAGGTCCTGCATGCTGCGGTTTTCGTGACCGCGGCCGACGATTTCAAAGGACTGCACCAAGGGCACGCCGGAGGACATCATGGTTGCCATCTGCCGCGCGAACACACAGATGTCCTTGGTGGTGATCTTCTTCTTGCCGGCGCCGAACAGCGGCTTGGGCTTCTTTTTGACCGAGGTCGGATTGATGCCCTGACGCCGCAATACGGCTTTGATGAGATTATCGCTGACACCGGACATCTCACCCTTGACGCGCTTGCCATTCTTGTCCATGCCCTCCCAGAGGTACATGTCGGACTTCTGGACTCTTGGCGCTGCCGCCGCCGCTGGTTTGGGTGCCTGGGCCATACGCTACTCCATGGTCACTGCATTGATCTCTTCGAGGCTGGTGATGCCGTCCATCACCTTCTTGAGCGCTGACTGGCGAATGTCCGGAATGCCTTCCTTTCGCGCTTGATCTGCGATCACAATGGCATTGGCATTTTCCATGATCAGGCGTTTCATGGCATCCGAGATAGGCATGACCTGGTAGAGGCCGGTACGTCCCTTGTAACCGCCATTGCAGGAGTCGCAACCCACCGCCTGATAAACGCGGAAGTTGGTGGAAACCTGCTGCTCGGTGAAGCCCTCCTTGATCAGGGAATCAGGCGGAATCTCGACGGGTTTCTTGCAATTGCTGCAGAGCTTGCGCGCCAATCGTTGCGCCGTGATCAGATTAATGCTGGTCGCCACCGCAAACGGGGCAATGCCCATGTCCATGAGACGGGTCAGGGTCTGCGGCGCATCGTTGGTGTGCAGCGTGGACATCACCATGTGGCCGGTTTGGGCGGCCTTCACCGCAATGCCGGCGGTGCCGAGATCACGGATCTCGCCGACCAGGATGATGTCCGGGTCCTGGCGCAGGAATGATTTCAGCGCCTTCTCGAAGGTCATGCCGGTCTTTTCATCGACCTGCACCTGATTGACGCCCGGGAGGTTGATTTCCACCGGGTCTTCGGCGGTGGAGATGTTGACGTCGATGGTATTGATGATGTTGATGCCGGAATAGAGCGACACCGTTTTGCCTGAACCCGTCGGGCCGGTCACCAGGAACATGCCATAAGGCTTTTTGATGTTTTCAAGAAACAGCTTCTTCTGATCTTCCTCATAACCCAGCATATCGATGTTCAACGCCGAGGCATCGGAGTTGAGGATGCGCATCACGGTCTTTTCGCCAAACAGCGTCGGGCAGGTGCTGACGCGGAAATCGATGGCCTTGGTCTTGGAGAGTTTCAGTTTGATGCGGCCGTCCTGCGGGACGCGGCGTTCGGAAACATCCAGCCGCGACATGACCTTGATGCGGGCGGCGATCTTGCCTGCCAGCACCAGCGGCGGTTTGGCCACTTCCGACAACTCGCCGTCAATCCGGAAGCGCACCCGGTAGTATTTTTCATAGGGCTCGAAGTGCAGGTCGGAAGCACCCTTCTTGATGGCGTCGAGCAGGCACTTGTTGACGAATTTCACCACCGGCGCGTCGTCCACCTCGACATCCGCGCCCTGCTGCTGCGCTTCGGTGTCGACGGTTTCCAGACCCTCCAGGTCTTCGAGACCGTCGTCGGCCGTCATGTCCTTCAGACTGGTGTCGGCGGCCTCCAGCGCCTGGTCGATGGCCTTGTTGAGTTTGTCCTCCTCAACCAGCACCGCCTCGGTGGTGCTGCCGCCGACGCTGAAACGGATCTCGTCCAGCGCCTTGAGGTTGGTCGGATCGGAGACGGCAATGAAAAGCCGGTTGCCGCGCTTGAAGATGGGCAGCGCGTGATTGCGGCGGATGATTTCTTCCTTGACGAGCTTGACCACGTCCTGATCGATGTCGAGCATGCCGATATCGAGCAGTGGCACGCCGAACTCCACTGAAGCGGCCATGGCGATGTCCTTGGCGGCGGCCAGCTTCTGTTCGACGAGGTAGGAAACCAGCGGCACCTTTTTTTCCAGCGAGGTCTGAAAGGCGCCAACCGCTGCCGGTTCGGCAATCAAGCCGTCCAGCACCAGCCTGCGCGCCAAACCCGTCAGTGGAATTTTAGTGTTCGGTACGGCCATAGCCTTTGATGTCTCCTGCAACTGCCGCTTTCCGGGCAGTCGATTCCCCCTATTGATTATAGACAAATCGTAGATGAAATGAAGCTAAATAGCCAATATTCCTGACTATTTCCCCACCAGGGACGGGCCTAACCGCCGGCGAGACGCAAAACCATGCGTACAATCAATACCATGGTCAGCACGAAGATCGCCGTACCTATCAGACCGGCGACGACAAACCGCCCCGGACTGCCCCCGGTAAAATCGCGTTCCCGATTTTTGGCACTTTGCACGCCGAATCCGGCCGCGAGCACGCTCTTCATGGTCTGCAGCAAACCGGGATGGGATCCGGGAGAAGTCATTGATGGCCGCCTTTCTGGTTGATGAATACTGCCGTGAATGACCAGAATTACCATAGAATAACCATTTTGAGAAACGATATGGCCATGATTTTTACGGGTGGTGCATGATGGAAGAGAAGTTGAAACGCCTGAAGGAAGATATCGACTGCGTCTTCGAACGCGATCCGGCGGCGCGCACGCGGCTGGAGGTGTTGCTTGCCTATCCGGGGGTGCACGCCCTGCTGCTGCATCGCGTCAGCCACTGGTTGTGGGGGCATGGGCTGAAACTGCTGGCGCGTGTCCTCTCGCACATCGGCCGGTTCCTGACCGGCGTCGAGATTCATCCCGGCGCAATCATCGGCCGCCGCTTCTTCATCGATCACGGCATGGGCGTGGTCATCGGTGAAACCTCGGAGATTGGCGACGACGTGACGCTGTATCACGGCGTGACCTTGGGCGGCACCAGTTGGCAGAAGGGCAAGCGGCACCCCACGCTGAAGGACAACGTGGTGGTGGGCGCCGGCGCCAAAATCCTGGGCCCCATCACGGTGGGCGCCAGCGCCCGCATCGGTTCGAACGCCGTGGTGGTCAAGGATGTGCCGGAGGGGGCCAGTGTGGTCGGCGTGCCGGGACATGTGGTGACGCCGCTCGTCGACAGGAGCCGTCAGCGCGAAGAAACGGCGCGACGCATCGGGTTCGATGCCTATGGCGCAACCCAGGATATGCCCGATCCCATCACCAACGCCATCAATTCCATGCTGGATCACATCCACGTCATCGAACAGCGCCTGGACGAAGCGCAGAAGCAGAAGGAGGAAGACAGCATCAAGGCCTCCACCGCCTTTGAGCCGCACAGGAAATCGGCATCCAAAGAATCGAGCGGTGATTGACGGCCCCGGCTTGCGCGGCGCGGCAAGAGGGGCTACTATCGCGCCCCTTTATAGGCCGGCGGCTCAAGCGCAGCCATGCCGGCCCTGTGCAGAAATCCCAAGGATTTTATTGACATGAAACCCGACATTCATCCCGCCTACGCCGAGGTCACGGTAACGTGCAGTTGCGGCAACACCTTCAAGACCGGCTCCACCGCCGGCAAGGACATCCATGTCGATGTGTGTTCCGCCTGCCATCCGTTCTACACCGGCAAGCAGAAACTGGTCGACACCGCCGGCCGTGTCGACAAGTTCCGCAAGAAATACGGCATCAAAAAGTAGGAACATCCGCAAACGCGCGCATTCAGATGTGAAAGCGGTAGCCGACGCCGGTCTCCGTCAGCAGGTGTCTCGGGCGGGCGGGCTCGGCCTCCAGTTTCTGCCGCAGATGGCCCATGTAAATGCGCAGATAATGGCTGCGGTCCACGTGCGACGGCCCCCAGACTTCGCGCAGCAACTGCCGGTGAGTGAGCACCTTGCCGGTATTGCGGATCAGTGTCGTGAGCAGGCGGTATTCGATGGGCGTGAGGTGTACGGGGAGGCCGGCGCGCCGCACGGCGCGGTGCGATTGATCGATCTCCACGTCGCCAAAGCTGAATAAGGATTCGCCGGCCGTGCCGGCGGCTGCGCGACGGCGGAGCGCCGCACGGATCCGCGCCAGCAGTTCGCCGACGCTGAAAGGTTTGACCAAATAGTCATCGGCACCCTGATCCAGCGCGCGAATCTTGTCTGCTTCCTCACTGCGCGCCGAGAGCACGATGATCGGCAAATCACTCCAACCGCGCAACTCGCGAATGAAATCCAGTCCATTGCCGTCCGGAAGGCCGAGGTCGAGGATGACAAGATCCGGCTTGCGGGTGGCGGCCTCAATCAATCCTTCCTTGACGGTTTCCGATTCAAATACGCTGAGACCTTCCGCCTCAAGAGCGGTGCGGACGAAACGGCGGATCTGCCTTTCATCCTCGACCACCACGACCACCGGGTGGTTGGTGCTCATGGATTGGCGGCCGCCGGCCGCGCCGTGGTATCGTCCTCTGTGTCCGGTGTCGGCGGCGGCGTGCCGAGCGGGAGGGTGAAGACGAAGCGGGCGCCGCCGGCACCCAGGTTCTGCGCCCGGATCCTGCCACCGTGCGCCTCGACGATTGCGCGGCAGATGGCCAGCCCCAGGCCGACGCCGGGGATCGCCGATTCCCGCTCCCCGCGGGTGAACTTGTCGAAGATGGACTCAATCTGGTCCGGCGGTATGCCCGGGCCGCTGTCCGTGATCGAAACCTCCAGTTCGGTGCCCGTCACGGCGGCGCTGACGGAGATGTCGCTGCCCGCCGGCGTATATTTGGCGGCATTCTCCAGGAGATTGCACAGCACGCGCTCGATCAGCACGCTGTCGATCTCCACCAGCGGCAGGTTCACGGGCAGCAGCACCCGCACCCGGTGGCCGGCCAGCGCACCCTGACGGGCGCGCAGGGCGGTGCCGACCACCTCCTCCAACGGCTGCCACTGGCGGTTGAGGCGCACCTCTCCCGACTGCAGCCGCGCCATGTCCAGCAGATTGTTGACGAGGTCGTTCATGCGCAGCGCCTCGTCGCGGATCGCGACCGCCAGTTCCCGCTGGCGGACGTCGCCGGGCGGCATGGCCATTCTCAAGGTATCGGCCAGTCCCACCAGCGCCGTGAGCGGCGTGCGTAGATCGTGCGACAGCGCACCGAGCAGCGAATTGCGCAGGCGCTCGGACTCGATCCGGACCAGCGCCTGCTGGGCGATATCGACGTAATGAACGCGCTCGAGCGCAAGCGCAATCTGGGAGGCAAAGGTTTCCAGCAGGCGGTATTGTTCGGGCAGGAAGAAAGACTCCGGCCGCGCCGGTTTCACGGCCAGCACGCCGCGCGTGCGCATCGGCGCCTTGAGCGGGAGATAGTACGCCGGCGCCCCCGCCAGGGTGTTCGTACCCAGGCCGGCGGGATGCTCATTGTCGAACACCCATTGGGCGATGCTGGCGTCGGTGGGCGCCTCGCCATCGTCACCGGCCTTTACCGGGATGAGCTTGTCATTCAGATCGGAGAGGAATATCCATGTGCCGGCCTGAAAGGTGCCCGTGATATGACGGCGCGCGATCTCGACGATCTGTACGGTGACCAGTGCCCCCGAGAGTTCACGGCCCATCTCGTACAGTGCGCTGGCGCGTCGCTCCCTGAGCATCGAGACGCGCGCCTGGTAACGCAGGTTGGCGGCGAGATTGCTGACGGTGACTGCAACGCCAAGCATGACCGCGAAGGTGACAAGATATTCGGTATCGGCGACGGTGAAGGACAGCACCGGCGGCACGAAAAAGAAGTCAAAGGCCACCACCGACAACACCGCTGCCAGGATGCCGGGATACCGGCCGAAGCGGAAGGCGGCGACGATCACCCCGAGAAAATACAGCATGATGATGTTGACCAGATGGAAATACAGTGCCAGCGGCATGGCGAGTAATGTGGTCGTGATACAGATGATGACGGCCCACAGAAAGTGCCGGGGTCGTTCCTCATCGACCGGTTCGAAGACGAAGCCCGTGTCAGCGGGACCCGTATCCGCAGTCGCGGGTTGCGCCTTCGGTGTGGCCGCGATCACAATGACATCGATGTCGGTTGCGAGTGCGCCGAGCTGTTCCGAGAGCGGCGGACGGAACAGTTGCGACAACCTGGAGCGGTGGCTGCGTCCGACGACGATGCGGGAGGCATTGCGGCTGCGGGCATAGCCTATGATCGCCGCGGCCATATTGTCGGCGGCCAATGTGGTGCCTTCGCCGCCCAGTTCCTGCGCCAGCCGGATCGCGTCCAGGGCCCGCTGCCGGCAGGCGCGCGTTGCGCGTTGCATGCGTGGTGTTTCCACGTACAGGGCGATCCAGTCCGCGTGCAGAATGTCCGCCAGGTGGCCAGCGTTGCGAACGATCTTCTCGGCGTCGACTTCCGGACTGATGCATACCAGCAGGCGCTCCTTGGCCTGCCACACGCTCTGTATGGCCCAATTGCTGCGGTATTCGCGCATCTGCGCGTCGACCCGATCCGCCGTACGACGCAGCGACAATTCGCGCAGCGCGATCAGATTGCCCTTGCGGAAGAAGTTCCGGATGGCGTGCCGGGCCTGTTCCGGCACGTAGACCTTGCCTTCCTTGAGTCGGCGCAGCAGTTCATCCGGCGGCAGGTCCACCAGCACCACCTCGTCGGCGTGTTCGAAGACGGTGTCAGGCAGGGTTTCGGCGACGCGTATGCCGGTGATCTGACCAACCACGTCATTGAGGGTTTCCAGGTGCTGGACATTGAGGGTGGTGTAGACATCGATGCCGGCGTTGAGCAATTCCTCGACGTCCTGCCAGCGCTTGTGATGGCGGGATCCCGGGGCGTTCGAGTGCGCCAGCTCATCGACAAGGATCACGACAGGACGACGGGCGAGTGCACGATCGATGTCGAATTCGCCGAGATGGCGGTCACGGTAAATGACCGAACGCGGCGGCAGACGCTCCAATCCCTGCAACAGCGCTTCCGTTTCCACGCGGCCGTGGGTTTCAACGACGCCGACGACCACGTCCAGACCCTCGTCGCGCAGGGCCCGGGCGGCGGAGAGCATGGCGTAGGTCTTGCCGACGCCGGCGCAGGCGCCGAAAAATATCTTGAGCCGCCCGCGCAGGCGCCGTTCCTCTTCCCGCTGAACCTTGCCGAGCAGTGCGTCAGGATCGGGGCGTTGATCGGTCATTGCCGCCGCCGCAAAGAACTCCTAAGTGGTTGACTTGATCAACGCATCTCATCAAGGGCGAGATTAAGCAAAAGCACGTTCACCCGCGCTTCGCCAAAGATACCCCATTGCCGCGGCTCTGTGTACTGCGCGACCAGCACGCGCACCCGATCCGGGGAAAGATTTCTCGCCCTGGCCACGCGATCGATTTGATATGCCGCCGCCGCCGGGCTGACATGCGGGTCGAGCCCGCTGCCCGACGCGGTCACCAGATCGACCGGGACGGGCCCCTGCTGATCGGGATGAGCCTGCTTCAGCGCCTCAATCCGGGCCTTGACGCCGTCGAGCAGCGCCGGATTGAGCGGACCGAGGTTGGAACCGCTCGATGAAGCGGCGTTGTAGGGATACGGCCCGGTGGCTGAGGGGCGGCTCCAGAAGTATCGGGGACCGCTGAAGTTCTGGCCGATCAGTTCAGAACCGACCACCTTGCCGTCCTTTTCGATCAGGCTGCCTCTTGCCTGATGGGGGAACAGTACCTGGCCGAGGCCGGTCACCAGCAGCGGGTAAATGACGCCGGTAATCAGGCTGAGCAGCAGGAGCAGCAGTAATGCGGGGCGGATTTCTCTGAGCATATTTGCGTCTCCCTCAAACGAGTCCCAAAACCACCAGCATGACGTCGATCAGCTTGATGCCGATAAACGGAACAATGATGCCGCCGACGCCGTAGATGAGCAGATTGTTGCGCAACAGGGTCGCCACGCCGATGGGCTTGTATTTCGTGCCCTTGAGCGCCAGCGGAATGAGGGCGACGATGATGAGCGCGTTGAAGATGACCGCCGACAGCACCGCCGATGAAGGACTGGCGAGATGCATGACGTTGAGGGCGTTGAGCACCGGGTAGGTGCTGGCAAACATGGCGGGGATGATGGCGAAGTACTTGGCGACGTCGTTGGCGATGCTGAAGGTCGTGAGCGAGCCGCGCGTCATCAGCATCTGCTTGCCGATCTCGACCACCTCGATCAGTTTGGTGGGGTTGGAATCGAGATCCACCATGTTGCCCGCCTCCTTGGCCGCCTGTGTGCCGCTGTGCATGGCCACGGCCACGTCGGCCTGCGCCAGCGCCGGCGCGTCATTGGTGCCGTCGCCGGTCATCGCCACCAGCAGGCCCCGCGCCTGATGCTCGCGGATCAATTTCAGCTTGGCCTCCGGCGTGGCCTCGGCGAGAAAATCATCGACGCCCGCCTCGGCGGCGATGGCGGCCGCGGTCAGCCGGTTGTCGCCGGTGATCATGACGGTCTTGATGCCCATGCGGCGCAGTTCGGCGAAGCGCTCCTTGATGCCGCCCTTGACGATGTCCTTGAGTTCTATCGTGCCCAGTACCTGCGCGCCGTCCGCCACCACCAGCGGCGTCGAACCGCGGCGCGAGAGGGTATCGACAACGGTTTCCACCTCGGCTGGAAAATGACCGCCCAGCGACTCGACGTGCTTGCGCACGGCCTCGGGCGCGCCCTTGCGCACCTGGCGTTCGCCCATGTTGATGCCGCTCATGCGGGTGTGGGCGCTGAACGGTACGAAGGTGCCGCCCAGGGACTGCATGTAGCGCTCGCGCAGGTTGAAGCGCTGTTTCGCCAGTACCACGATGCTGCGGCCTTCCGGCGTTTCGTCGGCGAGCGAGGAAAGCTGCGCCGCGTCGGCCAGATCTTTTTCGCTCACCCCGCTCACGGGCAGAAAGGCGGCGGCCTGGCGGTTGCCGAGCGTGATGGTGCCGGTCTTGTCGAGCAGCAGCACGTCGACGTCGCCCGCGGCCTCGATGGCCCGCCCCGAATTGGCGATGACGTTATGCTGGAGCATGCGGCCCATGCCGGCAATGCCGATGGCGGAGAGCAGGGCGCCGATGGTAGTGGGGATGAGGCATACCAGCAGCGCCACCAGCACCGTGACCGTGACGGCTGTGCCCGTCCCGGTGACGTTGACGCTGAACACCGAATAGGGCAGCAGGGTGACCGTGGCCAGCAGGAAGATGATGGTCAGGACCACCAGCAGGATGGTCAACGCAATCTCGTTCGGGGTGCGCTGGCGCCTGGCGCTCTCGACCATGTGGATCATCCGGTCGAGGAACGCCTCGCCCGGGTTGACCGTGATGCGAATGATGATCCAGTCGGACAGCACGCGCGTACCGCCGGTGACGGCGGAAAAATCGCCGCCCGATTCGCGGATGACCGGCGCCGATTCGCCGGTGATGGCGCTCTCGTCCACCGAGGCCACGCCCTTGATCACCTCGCCGTCGCCGGGAATCACGTGGCCCGCCTCCACCAGCACGATGTCTCCCCGGCGCAATTCGCCGGCGGGCACCGTCCACCATTTGGCTGCGGGATCCGGGTCCTTGAGTTTCTTCGCCCAGATCTCTTTTCGCACGCCGCGCATGGCGGCCGCCTGGGCCTTGCTGCGCCCCTCGGCGAGCGCCTCGGCGAAATTGCCGAACAGGACGGTGAACCACAGCCACAGGGAAATGGCCAGAATGAAGCCGGCGGGCGCCTCGCCGTGTCCGCCGAGGGCCTGCACGAACAATATCGTGGTCAGGATGCTGCCGACAAAGACGACAAACATCACCGGGTTGCGGATCTGCTCGCGCGGCGCGAGTTTTTTGAAGGCATCGATGAGCGCCGCCCGGACGAGTTGGGGGTCGAACAGCGGTAGTCCCACAGATTTGCGTGTCTTGAGCTTCATCAGCTTGTCTCCAGGCAGCGGCGCGTCAGTGCGCGCCCATCATCATCAGGTGTTCAACGATCGGCCCCAGCGCCAGCGCCGGGACAAAGGTCAGGGCGGCCACCAGAAACACGGTGCCGATGAGCAGCGCGACAAACAGCGGGCCGTGGGTCGGCAGCGTGCCGACGCCCGCGGGGATGCGCTTCTTGGCGGCCATCGAACCGGCGATGGCGAGCACCGGCACGATGATCCAGTAGCGGCCGAACCACATGGCCACGCCCAGCCACAGGTTGTAGAAGGGCGTATTGGCGCCGAGGCCGGCGAAGGCGCTGCCGTTGTTGTTGGCGGCCGAGGAGAAGGCATACAGGATTTCGCTGAAGCCATGCGCTCCCGGGTTGGCAATACCGGCCCGCCCCTGCGCGGCGAGCACGGCGATGGCGGTCCCGACCAGCACCAAGAAAGGGGTGATCAGGATCGCTATCGAGGCCATCTTCATCTCGTAGGCCTCGAGCTTCTTGCCCAGGTACTCCGGCGTGCGGCCGATCATGAGCCCGGCGACGAACACGGCGATGATGGCGAGCATCAGCATGCCGTAAAGTCCGGAGCCGACCCCGCCGAACACGACCTCGCCGAACTGCATGTTCAACATCGGCACCAGACCGCCGAGCGGGGTGTAGGAGTCGTGCATGGAGTTCACCGAGCCGTTTGAGGCGGACGTGGTCGCCGCGGCCCACAGTGCCGAGTTGGCGATGCCGAAGCGCGTCTCCTTGCCTTCCATGTTGCCGCCGGCCTGCAGCACACTGGCGCCCTGATCGGCACCGAGGGCGGTGAGCGCCGGGTTGCCCTGCTGCTCGTAGTAGGTCACGACACCGGTCATGAAGACGAAGATCACCAGCATCGCCGCGAGGACCGCCCAACCCTGGCGCGTATCGCCGACCATCTGACCGAAGGTGTAGCACAGCGCCGCGGCAATGAGCAGGATGGCCTCCATCTCCAGGAAATTGGAGAGCGGCGTCGGGTTCTCATAGGGATGCGCCGAGTTGACGTTGAAATAGCCGCCGCCGTTGGTGCCGAGTTGCTTGATGGCGATCTGCGAGGCGACCGGCCCCATGGGCAGGGTCTGTTCCTTGACGGTGACCGTCTCCGTGACCGGGTTGCCCTTGGCATCCTTGACCGGCTGGCCGGCCGCGTCGTTTTTCGGCTGTTCGTAGCTTACCGGCTCGGTCAGCGCGACGGTTTTATAGGCGTCGAAATTCTGCAGCATGCCCTGGCTGACCAGTGCCAGCGCCAGCACGAGCGACAGCGGCAGCAGGATGTAGAGCGTGCAGCGGGTGAGATCGACCCAAAAATTGCCGATGTACGGCGCCGTATGCCGCGCGAAACCGCGGATGAGGGCGATGAGAACAACGATGCCGGTCGCCGCGGAGAGGAAATTCTGCACCGCCAGGCCCAGCATCTGCGTGAGATAACTCATGGTCGTCTCGCCGCCGTAACCCTGCCAATTGGTATTGGTGGCGAAGCTGACCGCGGTGTTGAAAGACGAATCCGGGCTGACCGCGCCCATCGCCGCCGGGTTGAGCGGCAGCATCCCTTGCAGGCGCTGCAGCGCATAGACGGCGAGGAAGCCGAGCAAATTGAAAACGAGCACCGCCACGGTGTATTGCGTCCAGGTCATCTCCCTGCCGGCGTTGACGCCGCAGAGGCGATAGATGCAGCGCTCGAAGGGTCCGCCCCATCGCGTGACGCGCGATTTGCCTTCGAACACCCGCGCCATATAGGCGCCGAGCGGCTTCACGCAGGCCAGCAGCACGGCGACGTACAGGACGAATTGGAGAACGGTGGAGGCGGTCACGAGAATGACTCCGGATAAAGCAGGACGATGACCAGATAAATGAAAAGCAGCAGGGCGATGACGCCGCTCAAGGCATAAATCGAGGTCATGGTGATCTCCTCAGTTGCTGGCAAACCTTCAGCAAGCCCATCGTCAAGGCGAAGAAGCCCACCGCGATCGTCAGATATAGCATGTCCATAAATAACCCTTTCGTATTGATGCGCCTTGTGGTGAACGGTTTGTAGCATGGGCGTCACCGTCACAATTTGATCTCAATCAATCGGAGCTTGGGCGCCCTGTGTGACAAAGATAGTGATGGCCGTGTAAAAAAGGGATAAAAGTCGATCTGCTGGAAGTAAAAATTCCGTAAACGAAGCCGAAGCGTGCCCCCCAGGACGAGGATGGTTGCATGACGCCTTTTTTGCTGGCCAAGTCACGGGCATTATAGTGACGTGAAGCCAAGACAACTCGCCTTGCTTTTGCTTTGCTTTGTATTGCCCGGCGCCACCCTGGCGGATGAGTGCGCGCTCCGGCACTCGGATGCCACCGCCATCATTGCGACGATTTACGATGGCGATACGGTGCGATTGGCGGACGGCCGGGTGGTGCGATTCATCGGCGTGAACGCGCCGGAAGTCCGCCACGAGGAGGCGCCGGCGGAACCCTATGCCGACGAAGCCGCCGGGGCGTTGCGCGCCATAATGCCGCCGGGCACGCGGGTGATGCTGGCCTACGATGCCGAGCGGCATGATCACTATCAGCGGCTGCTGGCGCATGTCTTTCTCCCGGACGGCACCAACCTGCAGTCCTGGCTGCTGCGTCAGGGCTACGGCCAACTACTGACGATCTCACCTAATCTCGCCTACTTGCCCTGTTATCAATCCGCCGAATATGAAGCGCGACGTGCACGCCGCGGACTGTGGGCGCTGCCGTACTATCAACCGGTGGAGGCTGAAAAACTGACCGCGAAACTCACCGGCTTCAGGGCGGTGCGGGGCGTGATCCGGAATATTCGCCATCGTGACGGCATCACCTGGCTCGCGCTCGGCGATAAATTTTCCCTCAAGATTTACGATCGCGACCGGCAATACTTTATCGGTGTGGACATCAACCGCTGGCGCAATCGCGCGGTCGTCGCACGGGGCTATGTCGTCGCGGTGCACGGGCGATTCAGGATGCAGATCCATCATCCAGCCAGCTTGGAGTTTTAAGGGCAGTTTAATTCTTACTCCATGTCATTCAATGGGATGCTCATAAAAGCTGATTTATTTATCACGAGAAATATATTGCGTACTGATCTTGAATGACAATTCAAATTTACGTTGAGCGGCCAGAGCCGTTGAACTTTTAGACAGGGTTTTAGGTCTCATTGATTACACGTACCTCAACGGACGTGCCCGCTCAACCTCCCGAGCGGGATGAAACATGCCCGGCCTCCCCAGCCGGGCCCCTCTAAACCCCCGGGCAGTTAACTCCCCCTGTTATGCCCGGGGTTTTTTTTGCGCTTCGCCGCGCGGGCCATTCTGCGGAATGAGGCACTTTGGTGTATTCTTTGCCGCACTTTTGTGCTTTCACATTTGGGGCATATGACGTGAAAAAACGATTGGGGATGAGCGTCACGCTCACTGGTTTTTTGTTGCTGGCGCCCGTGCTCCACGCGGACAACGGCGCACAAAAAGCGGCCGTATGCGCCGCCTGCCACAATGCCGACGGCAACAGCACCAATCCCGAGTGGCCGAAACTGGCGGGTCAGGGTGCGCGGTATCTGCGGGAACAGTTGAAGGCGTTCAAGGCAGGGGTTCGTAAAAATCCCACCATGGCGCCGATGGCGGCCAATTTAAGCGATGAGGACATCAAGGCGGTCGCGGAATATTTTGCGGCGCAAAGGCGCAAGATCGGCGCCGCCAAGCCGGAATTGGTTAGCGCCGGCGAACGTCTGTACCGCGGTGGCAACAACAATACCGGCGTGCCGGCGTGCATGGCCTGCCATGGCCCGCGCGGTTCCGGCAATCCGGCGGCGGGCTATCCGGCGCTGGGTGGACAGCACGCCGTCTACACCGCCAGGCAACTCGACGCCTACCGCACGGGCGAGCGCGCCACGGATAACAACGCCATCATGCGTACGATCGCCGCCCATTTAAGCGCGGCGGAGATCGAGGCGGTGGCGTCATATATCGAAGGATTGCACTGAGTGCCGCACCGGTCCTGATTATCTTCCCGCGGGCCGGCAGCTCCCGCCGCCCACATCACCAACCTTCCGTCATGAGTCTCGCCCGCGCCCCCGCTGTCCGCTTTTTGGGATCGATGAATCTTGCCATCACGTTGCTGGTGGGCGTCGCCATGGCGTCGGTCATCGGAACGGTCCTCAAACAAAACCAGCCGTATCCGGATTATCTGGCCAAATTCGGCCCATTCTGGTTTGAGGTATTCCGGGCGCTGGGACTCTATGATGTCTACACCGCGGCATGGTTCTTGTTCATTCTGGCCTTTCTTGTGACCTCGGTCAGCGTCTGTCTGTGGCGCAATGCGCCGCTGATGGTGCGCGCCATGCATGACTATCAGGAAGGCCGCACCCGGCAGCAACTGGAACGGCTGAAATTCAGACATGAATTTGTCAGTTCCTGCGAAACCGCGCGCGCGCAGGACGTGATGTTGCAAACGTTGCGGCGCCATGGTTACCGCAGCAGAGTGCGTTCCATCGGGCCGCACCACGTGCTGGGGGGTATAAAAGGCTGGGGCAACCGGCTGGGCTATCTCTGCACGCATTCCGCGGTGGTGCTCATCTGCGTGGGCGGTCTGCTCGACGGCAATGTACCGCTGAAGCTGGGAACGCTTCTGGGCGACCTGCGCATCGAAACGCGCGATCTGCCGGTGGCGGAAGTCCCGCCGCAGAGCCGCCTGCCGCGGGACAATCCCTCGTTTCGCGCCAGCGTGCTGATCCCGGAGGGCCAGCGCGCGGACGCCGCCTACGTCAACGTCGCCGACGGCTATCTGCTGCAGCCGCTGCCGTTCGTGATCGCGCTGAAGAAATTCCGCATTGAGCATTATCAGACCGGCCAGCCCAAATCGTTCGAGAGCGACATCAAACTGAGCGAACCAGGCTGGGCGGCGCCGCGTGATTACACCATTGCCGTGAATCACCCACTCATCCTGGACGGCTACAGCCTGTATCAGGCAAGCTTCGAGGATGGCGGCTCCCGGCTGCAGTTGCGGTTGCATCCCTGGCAGTCACCGCAGGCGGAGGAACTGGAGACGCGGGTGAACGCGACGCTGACCCGCCAGGACGGGGGACAGGAACTGCGCCTGGAGTTCACCGACTTCCGCCGTTTCAATCTCAACCCGGCGCCGGGAGACAGTGGAGCGCGGCGTGCCTTCATCGATTACGGCCCCAGTTTCACCTACCGCCTGCGGCGTGCCGACGGCACCGCGAGGGAATACGTCAATTACATGCAGCCGGTGACCCTGCAGGGCCGCGCCTATTTCCTGAGTGGTGTGCGCGACTCGCCCGCCGAGGAATTTCGTTACCTGCACATCCCGGCGGATGAAAACGGCACGCCGGGTCGGTTTTTGTCGCTGGTGCAGGCGTTGTACGACGATTCCCGCTGGAATCGCGCGATGCCGCGCATCTTGCAGGATGCCGCGCCGACCGCCGCGCGGGACGCAACGCTGCAGTCGAATCTGGAACAGGCGACCCGCCGCTTGCTGACCTTGTTCCGGCAGGGCGGGCTCGACGCCGTGCTGAACTTCGTCAATACGGTGGTGCCGGAACCCCATCGCGATGCCGCCGGCGCGGCCTACATCAAGCTCCTGCAAACCGCGTTGCGCGCGGTGTATGACGACATCCATCCGCCGCCTGCGGAACCGTCTTCAGCCGATTCGGAAAAGGAGAGGGAGTTGTTTCTGCAAGACGCCTTCGCGGCGCTGTCGGCGCTGCCGCTGTATGGCTCGCCGTTTTACCTGTCGCTTTCCGGTTACACCGAGGTGCTGGCGAGTGGGCTGCAAATCACCCGCACGCCGGGCAAGCGCGTGGTTTATCTTGGTTTTGGTCTCCTCCTCTGCGGTGTTTTCCTGTTATTTTATGTGCCGTACCGAAGGGTGTGGGGCTGGCTCGAGGCGCAGGGGGACGAAACCCGTGTGTTGCTGGCGGGCGCAAGCCTGCGGCATGAGCCGGATTTCAGACGGGAATTTTCGCGCCTCGCCTTGAAGGTCCACCGGGATATGCAGGCGCGGTCACCGCCGGGCAGTGCAACCCTTGCCGGCGCCGGCGGTCAGAGGAACGATAAGTCTTAAATTATTTTATTCCGGGAGAATACATGTCAGTCACCCCCTTAGTCATGGAAACATTGCCGGTGGCGGAGACCGGAACTGGCGTGTCTGATCACCGCGGTTATTACGGGTTGTTTGTCACCATCCTGTGGTCCGCGTGCGCATGGACGCTGGCAAACTACGGTCGGGACATGGACGGCTATGAGATTACCATTCTTCTCGGCGTGACAGCGGTATTGACCTGGCTCACGCGTCATTACGCACCGTTGCGCACCCTGTTGCTGGCGGTGGCCGCCGCCAGCGGCGCCGCGGTCATACTCTACCAGCACGATTTGACACACGCCGAAACGCGCCCCGCCTTGAAGTATTTTCTCTCCAGTGCCGCGGCCACGATGTGGATGTGCGTGCTGTTCGGCATGGCCACGCTGACCTATGCTTTGCACTGGCTGCGGCGTTCGCCGTTTGTCGGTCAGATGGCCACCGGCCTGGCCTGGAGCGCTGCCGGGGCGGGACTGACCGCGATGATGGTGCGCTGGCGCGAGTCGTATCTGATCGCCGCCGACATCGGTCACATCCCCATCAGCAACCTCTATGAGGTCTTCGTGCTCTTCTGCCTCGTCACCGCGCTGGTTTATCTGTACTACGAGCGCGAGTACCAAACCCGCAGCCTCGGCGTGTTTGTGATGACCATCATCTCGGCGGCGATCGGATTTCTGTTGTGGTATACCTCTGCACGCGGCGCGGATGTCATCCAACCGCTGGTGCCCGCGTTGAACAGCTATTGGATGAAGATCCATGTGCCGGCCAATTTCATCGGTTATGGTTGTTTTTCCATCGCCGCCATGATCAGTGTGGCGTATCTGCTGCGTGAGCGGGGCGGGGCGTTCTTCGCCGCGCGCCTGCCACCGGCCGCGATCCTCGACGAATTGCTCTACAAGATTATTGCGCTGGGCTTCGCCTTTTTCACGCTGGCGACCATCCTGGGCGCGTTGTGGGCGGCGGAGGCGTGGGGTGGCTACTGGTCGTGGGACCCGAAGGAGACCTGGGCCTTGATCGTCTGGCTGAATTACGCCGCCTGGCTGCACCTGCGCATCGCGCGCGGTTGGGAAGGGCGGGTGATGGCGTGGTGGGCGTTGGTCGGACTCGTGGTGACAACCTTTGCTTTTTTGGGGGTCAACATGTTCTTATCCGGATTGCATTCGTATGGTCAACTTTAATTACATGAAAGGTATTGCAATGAAACTGTCGTTCGCCGTTTTGTCCGCACTGCTCCTGGCATGGCTGGTGGATACGCAACTACTATCCGCAAAAGAGGCCGGAGAAACGCCGATCCACGAAACCATCACGCTCACGCAGGGCGGGAATTACCGGGTAATCGCGGCGCCCCAGCCCACCCAGACCGGCGACAAGATCGAGGTGTTGGAGATCTTCTGGTACGGCTGCCCGCATTGCTATGCCTTCGAGCCCTATATCAATCAGTGGCTGAAGACCAAGCCCGCCGATGTGGAATTCCGCCGCCTGCCCGCCGTGTTCGGCGACAAGTGGGCGCCGGGCGCCCGCGTTTACTACACCGCGCAGACCCTCCATGTGCTCGACAAGGTGCATCCGGCGTTTTTCCACGCCTTGCACGAAGAACATCACAAATTCGAAAGCGCCGACGACTACGCCCCCTTGTTCGTACAGGCGGGCGTGAACGAGGATGATTTCTCCAAGGTCTTCAATTCCAGCGAGACGCTGGAGAAGGTGAAGCAGGCAGCGTTGCAGGGGCAGGCCTACGGCATCGAAGGCGTGCCCAGCGTGATCGTCAACGGCAAGTATCTCACCGCCGGCGCCATGGCGGGCAGTTACGAGGCGATGATCCAGGTCATCAATGGTCTGATTGATCTGTCGCGTCACGAGAAGGCCGCGACGGCGTCCACGGCTAAATGACGCCAATACCCGTCTAGGAGATCATCTCGCGCCCCGCGGCCACCAGCGCCAGCCGCGCCACCACGCCGTAGGCGTAAAAACGGTTGGGTTGCGCATCCGGCCCCAGCCTTCGATCCGGAGAGATGCAACAATCGGCAAAGGCCAGCGGCTCGAAACGCATGCCGGGCGCGTTGAGATTCTCCGTCACCGATCGTTCCTTATGTACGCGGTAAAAACCGCCGACCACGTGCCGATCGATCAGATAGACGACCGGTTCGGCCACCGCCGGCGGCTCGCCCCACGTCTCATGCGTGTAAACGCCCTCCTGGATGATCACGTTGCGAATGGCCTGCCCCTCCTTGGTGGTGGACATGCGCGTCCGCTGCTTGCGGTTCAGACTCATCACCTCCTCCGGGCCATGCACGGTCATGACGCCCATGCCATAAGTGCCGGCGTCGGCCTTGACAATGATGAACGGTTTGGCGGTGATGCCATAACGATCGTAACGCTGCTGGATCTCCGCCAGTAACTCGGTGGTGCGGCGTTGCAGGCAGTTCATGCCACTGCCGTCCATGAAGTTGACCTCGCCGCAGTTTTTGAACAGCGGTTCTATCAGCCACGGATCAAGATTAATCTTTCGACCAAACTCCTGCGCCACGGCGGAATAATGCGTGAAGTGCCGGGATTTCAGCCGCGTTGACCAGCCCATGGCCAGCGGCGGGGCCACCGGTTGGGCGAGATTCTCCAGCAGTGCCGGCCGGCCGCCGGACAAGTCATTGTTCAATAAGATCAAGTCCGGCACGAAATCGCCCGCGCGCAATTGATCTCCGGCACGGGTGAGAGGCTCCAGCGTCAGGACCTTTCCGGAGGGCAGTTCGATGTTCTGTGGCGCCGCCAGATCGGGCAGCAGCGACCCCACCCGCACTTCGAAACCCGCCTTTTCGATCAGGGAACGCAAAATGGCCACATTCTCCAGATAAAACAGATTGCGGGTATGACTCTCCGGCACGATGAGGATGCGGCTGGCCTGGGAATGGACGCGCTCGACCGCCGCCTGCATCGCCTGTATGCACAGCGAAAGAAACGCCGGATTGAGATTGTTGAAACCCGCGGGAAACAAGTTGGTGTCCACCGGCGCAATCTTGTAACCGGCGTTGCGCAGATCCACCGATGTGTAGAACGGCGGCGGCGACTGACGCCATTGCTGGCGGAACCAGGTCTCGATGGCTGCCTGGTGGTCGAGCAAATGCTGCTCGACATGCGCCAGCGGACCGCTCTGCGCGGTGGTCAAATGAGGTACGGCGGTGGGAGAATGCAATGACATGGGCGGATTGTACACCAGCTTATGTGACCGGAACCCGGGGACTCTCTGAATGAATCGAAGTTCAGCGGCGCAGGGAGGCACTGCCATTTTCAATGACCTGACGGACATTGAAAATGAAGGAAAGCAAAAATCGCATTTTCTTCTTTCCGTGCTCTGAGAAGTCCAGGATGGGCTTATTCGGAGCTTCAGCGATAATCGCCCCACAGGGCTTGAATGGCGGCCAGCGCCGCGAGCGAGGCGGTTTCCGTGCGCAGGATGCGCGGACCCAGACGCACCGGCCGATAGCCGCGGGCCCCGGCGAGCGCGACCTCCGTCTCGCTCATGCCGCCCTCGGGGCCGATCATGACCGTGAGGCCGCCGTGCGCCGGGATGTCCATTTGGGCGAGAGATTGTGCCGCCTCCGGACGCAGCACGATGCCGGCGCCCGCGACCGGCAGCGCCAGCCATTCATTCATATGACGCACAGGCCGCAATTCCGGCAGATGATTGCGGCCGCACTGTTCGCAGGCGTGAATCACGATCTTCCGCCAGTGCGCGCGGCGTTTTTCCGCCTGCGCCGCATCCAGCCTGACCACGGTGCGTTCCATGATGACGGGCACGATGGTGCCGACGCCGAGCTCAACCGCCTTCTGCAGGGTGAAATCCATGCGCTCTCCGCGTGAGATGCCTTGCACGAGGGTGATCGGCAGCGCGGATTCCCGCGTCACTTCGGCGCAGGTCTCCACGGCCACCGTGGCGCGCCGCGCGCCCAGGTCCAGCAGTCTGCCCCGGCATTCCAGGCCCATTCCGTTGAACAGGCAAACCTCTTGTCCAACACGCGCGCGCAGTACGCGCGACAAATGGTGGGAGGCAACGTCATCCAGCGTGACACTGGTGCCGGTGGTGAACGGCTTGTCGACATATAAGCGGGGAACGCGCACGGCGGGACACCCTCAGTCACGGGTGGCGACGTCAACGCCATCCGCGGCGACTTCCGCCAGGAAGCGAATTTCCTCGGGCGTGATGACGTATGGCGGCATGAAATAAACGACGTCACCCAGCGGCCGCAGCAGGGCGCCGCGTTCGAGGGCGTGCCGGTAGACGCGCCGTCCGCGTCGCTCCTGCCACGGATAGGACTCGCGCGCAGACTTGTCCCGCACCATCTCCACGGCGGTGATCATGCCGCACTGGCGCACCTCCGCGACATGCGGATGATCGGCAAGCGGTGAAAGCGCGTAGTGCATCACCTCCGCGAGGCCGCGATTGTGTTCAATGACCGGCTCCTCCTCGAAGATGTCCAGCGTGGTCAGCGCCGCGCGGCAGGCCAGCGGATTGCCGGTATAGCTGTGGGAATGGAGGAACGCCTTGAGCGTAGCATGGTCATCATAGAAGGCCTGATAAACATCCGCCGTCGTCAGCACCGCCGACAGGGGCAGATACCCGCCCGTGAGCCCCTTGCCCAGGCACAGGAAGTCCGGCGCAATTTCCGCCTGCTCGCAGGCGAACAGGGTGCCGGTGCGCCCGAAGCCGACGGCGATTTCATCGGCGATCAAATGCACGTGATGGCGGTTGCAAAGTTCGCGCAGCAGGCTGAGATACACGGGATGGTACATGCGCATGTGGCCGGCGCACTGCACCAGCGGCTCGACAATCACGGCGCAGACGGATTCGGCGTGTTCGGCCAGCAGCGCCGCCATCGGTTCCAGCTGGCGCTTGGAATGTTCCTGCCAGGATTCGCCCGGCGCGCGGTGGTAGCAATCCGGCGACGGTGCCGTCAGCACCGGCATGAGGAGCGGCGCGTAGGTCTCGCGATAAAGCGGCACGCCGCCCACGGCGAGCGCACCCAGCGTCTCGCCATGATAGCCATTTTCGAGACGGATGAACCGGCATTTTTTTGACCGGCCCTGATTGCGCCAGTAGTGGAAGCTCATCTTCAGCGCGATTTCAACGGCGGCTGAGCCGTTGTCGGCGTAGAAGCAGCGCGTCAGACCCGGCGGCGCCAGCGCCGTCAGCCGCTCGGCCAGTTCTATCGCCGGAGCATGCGTGAAACCAGCGAGCAGGACGTGCTCCAATTGCTGAAGTTGATCCTGGATGGCGGCATTGATGCGGGGGTGGGCGTGGCCGAAGAGATTGACCCACCATGAGCTGATGGCGTCGAGATAGCGGCGACCGTCGCAATCCTCGAGCCACACACCCCGGCCGCGGCGGATGGGGATCGGCGGCAGCGCCTCATGATCCTTCATCTGCGTGCAGGGGTGCCACAGCACGGCCCGATCGCGCAGCTGCCATTGCTTCGAGATTGATGTTTCGGTCGTCGGCACGGAATCTCCGCCGTGGTATGGGATCATCAAAATCTTTGCGAGTGATTGCGGAGCGATGGCTTCCGCTTGGAGGGGATTCAGCCGTCGAGACGGCTGGCGTGATCGCGCAGAATCTGCCCGCCCAACATGGCGGTGATGATCCGATCTTCCAGTTCGACGCGGGTGGCCAGTTGCTCGCCCAGCATCGACAGGTCTTCGGCCAGTTTGTCGAGCAGATGAAAGTTCCATTCGCCGCCGTAGCGATCGTTGAACTCCATGGCCGCATCGGTGGTTTTGGCGATGCGCTCATACACCTGGCGCGCGGCTTGCGCCACCGCCTGCCGGCGCTCCCTGCCCGTGACGATGCGATGGTAGAGATTGAAATGGCCCGCCGCGACATAATCAACCAGCATTTGGGTGAAATCCTGCAGGGCCTCATGCACCGGCTTGTCGACAGTGAACGGTTTCAATTCCAGCACTTCGCACATGGACACCAGCACCCCTCGTCGCTGCGTCAGCAGTCGATCGATGTGGCGGCGCGAACCTTGGCGGCGCCACGTCTGGCTTTGAGAAGGATCAGTCATGAACGACGTTCTGATTTTCCCGGCATTGTAACACCCCGATTCCGGCCGACAATCCACCCGGATTACGGTGGATCCGCCTCCAACTCTGATCCAAACGTCGTCCCGACCTTGCAAGGCCTTTGGACTGGAATGTTTCCAAGGCATCGGTCAAACTGAACATTCGCGGCTATAATTTTTCAAGTCATGAATATCCCGGGTTACAACATCCTCAAGCCCATCGGCATTGGTGGCATGGCCACGGCCTATCTGGCCGTGCAAACCTCGCTGCAGCGGCAGGTCGTACTCAAGGTTCTGCACAGTACCGAAGCCACCACTGAGGAAAGTGTCGAGCGTTTTATCAAGGAGGGACGCATCCTGGCGTCTCTAAATCACCCCAACATCATCACCATACACGACATCGGCATGGCGGATAAGCTTGTCTATTTGTCGATGGAGTTCGTCGAAGGCGGCGATCTCAAGGAACGCATCAGCAAGGGCGCGCTGCCCCCGGCCGAGGCCCTGTCCATCGTCAAGGGGATCGCCGCCGGTCTTTACGCCGCGCATAAAAACGGCGTCATCCATCGCGACGTGAAACCGGCAAACATCCTGTTCCACAAGGACGGCACGCCGCTGCTGACCGACTTTGGTATCGCCAAAAAAATGACCGCCAACGTCGATGAATTGACCCGCACCGGCACTTTCCTCGGCAGTCCGAATTACATGGCGCCGGAACAAGCCGAGGCCGGCCCCATCGACGGACGCGCCGATATCTATGCGCTGGGGGTCATCTTCTACGAGATGCTGACCGGTCGCAAACCCTATCAGTCGCCGTCGGTGATCAACGTCATCGTGCAGCACAAACAGGCGCCGATCCCCAAACTGCCGCCGGCCCTGCAGGGTTATCAGCCCTTGCTGGATTTGATGATGGCAAAGGATCGGCGCGATCGTTTTCGTGACGCGGAAAGCCTGCTGCATTTCATAGACAAATTCGAGCATGATCTGCGCACCCCCGCCGGCGCCGAGCCAGCGCCGGGGCGTGCCATCGGGCGTGCGCGTTCATATTCCCCGGGGCAGGGGGTGACGGGCCGCTGGCGTATTTCTGTTTTTTTGACCATCGGGTTCATTCTTTCCTCGCTGGCCTACGGCATTGTTTTTTATTATGCCCAGACGCTGAAAATTGTGCATGATTCCGGGGATCAACAACCGCCAAAATCCGTGATGCAGCAGGACGAGCTGGCGAATGCCGCCGTCATCCCCAAGCCGGCGATACAAAGTCAAATCTTGCCGCCAGTCGACGTGCGTACGGCGTTGATCTGGCTGGCGGAAAAAAGCCTGGAGGAATACCGCCTGACCTCGCCGCCCCAGAACAACGCCTATTATTATTATTCCCGTCTACTGCAGATGGAGCCGGACAGCGAACAGGCGAAGGCGGGGTTCCAGAAAATCGCCGCGCGTTTCGCCCTGCTGGCGGAACGGGAAATCGCCCGCGGTCACGACGATGAAGCCCAGCGTTATCTGCACATAGGCCTGCAGCTCGATCCGCAGAATCCCCAATTGCGGCAATTGGGCGCGCTGTCCACGACGCCCGCGCGCAAGGGGTTGTGGCAGAGTATTACGAAGTATTTCCAGAATTCACAGGCAGCGGCGGAGAAGAAATAATCCGCGCCTTGCTTGTCCCGCGCGTTACGGGGAGGGGGGCGTCGGCGCGGGGAGGGACAGGTCGGAGGAGTGCGTTTGATCCCAGCGTTCCAGCGCCTGCTTTAGTTTGTTCATCACCTCTGGTGACACATTCTGAGGCATGGGAGTATCCGCCGCGGGCGCCGTGGCGGCGGCGGCCGCGTCGTCTGCAACCGGCGCCACGGGTGTGGTGGTGTCTCCGGCCGCATCCGGTGTCGGGGTCACTGGCGCGGCATTTTTGAACGCCTGCTTGCGCAGCGCCTGGCGTGTCCCGGCGCCGACGGTGATCCGGGTGTCGTCGATGATCTGGCCGTTTTCAAACACGAATATCCGCGGTCCCGTCGCTCCGGTGCGATACCATGCCGGGGGCGTACCCGACATGTGCGTGCGCCCGCTGTGCGGATCGACCCACTGATACATACGCGCCCATGCGGCACTGCCCATCCACAATGCCAGCAGGCAAGCCAAGCAGACTCTCCACATGAATTTTAGTATAACACCGCATGGCTCCATATTCCGGCGGCCGGGAAGTGAAGCGGTCATGAAGACGGACATGAATGAATTGATTGCCGACCTGCGCGCGGGCGCAAATCTGGAAGCCCGTGCCGCGGATTTGTCCGCAATCCCCGATCAGGAACGATCAACGTGGATGCCATCGCTGCTTGAATTGCTGGAACGCGTGGATGCCGCCGACCGGCGCATCGGTTTTTTCGCGCTCCAGCACTGCTGGTCGGCAATTGCCCGCGAGGCGGTCATCCGCCATCTGGGCAGCGACGATCCGGGGAGCCGGCGGATGGCGGCCATCGTGCTGGAGCACGGCGAGGGACGCGCCTTTCTTGCGCAGGCCGCGTCACGCTGGCTGGATGATCCTGAGCCGGCGCGGGCCGGCGAGGCACTGGCACTGGTCGACAGCATGTATCCCGACGTGGAGCGCCTGCGCCGAGCCGTGGAGCAACCGGCACTGCGCCCCTATCTGCGGTGCAATCTCTCGCGTTACGGCGATCCATCGCTGGCGGCGGCCATGCTCGCCTGTCTGAACGACGGCGATACGGAAGTCGCGCGCGCGGGATTGGCCGCCCTGATCCAGCAGATTGATCCCCCGTCCGCCGTGCGTGCGTGCTGTCGGGAACTGTTGCGCCATCCCCGGCCGGAGGCGCGCGAACTGGCCGCCGAATATTTCTGCTGGCATGGCGGCGGCGATGATTGCGCGGCGTTGCAGGCGGCGCTGCCGGCGGAGACGGATCGCCATGCCGCTGCCGGCCTGGAATCCAGCCTGCGGGCGATCAAGCGGCGCTCCACCGCAACCGTGCAGCGGCAAGCATTGCGGCGGCACCTGCTTGCCACGCAGCGCTTTGAACCGCGCTGGTGCTATCAGGGACGTTCGCCGGGCACGGATTTCCTGCGCGGGCGGCAGGCGCGTTTCGATCTGCTGGCAGCGTACTACGGGCTGCCCCACCGTTCCGTGCAGGCCACCCGCCGCGATGCGGGCGCAAATGTTCCCCACCTGTACAGTGCGCCGCTCGTTGCGCCCATTCGCCAGTACCCCGGCGCACCCGACGACAGTTTCGGCGTGGATACGGACAAGGCCAACCGCACCTATACCGAACTCGTGCATGTGGGCGAGGATGTCGGCTGGGACGGGGAGGCGCAAACCGTGGTGGCGATCGCCGATGGCCTCATACGCGAGATCGGCTGGATCGAGTCCTGGGGCAACATTGCGGTGGTTGAGCACCACCTCGCGGGCATCGCCAGCGACAAATTGCGCCGCCAGCTTGGTTTGTTCGCGCCCACCGTGCGTGAATCCATTCACCTGGCGGATGGGAGTTTTCTTTGTTGCAGCGTATATGCGCATCTGGGTCCGGGCATATGGCGGCTGCCGGGCGCGTTCATCGAGGCGGGGGAAAAAATCGGCGTCATCGGCCGTCCCTATATGTGGGAGAACGGGGGCTATCGCGCGCACCTGCATTTTGCCACACACCTCGGCCCCTACTGGCAGACGCCGCGTACAGGCGCCCGGATCGATTTGCGTTTCGAAGGGCGGCGTTACGAGGGCATTGTCCGCAAGGCCGACCGGCGGCAGATTGCCGCCACCATAGAAGTCGGGGGCCGGACGAAGGAGGTGGTGCGCAACACGCACTGGCTGTGCGGTTACGTTTCACCCGGCCACTTCGAATCGGGCACCCATGGCTGGTTCAATCCACGCCTGCTGTTTTCTTAGTTCTGAATAAGTCCATCATGGACTTTTCAGAATCGGGAAACAAAAAAGTGTGATTTTTGTTTCCCTCCACCGGAGAAACTTTACCCAATCCCACGGGCGTACACCAACAATTACAGCAGCTTGTGGTGGCGCATCAACCACACCAGCACGCCGACGATGCTTCCAGCCACCATCCAAAAGAAGAGGTAACCATACCGCCAGTGCAATTCCGGGAAGGTTTCGAAATTCATACCGTAGACGCCGCACAGGAAGGTCAGCGGCAGGAACAGGGCGCTCAACAGTGTCAGCCGGCCCATGATGCGGTTGGTCCGGTGGCTGACCATGGACATGTGCAGGTTCAACGACTGCGTCAGGATGTCGCGATCCACCATCACGTCCTGCATCACATGATCGATGACGCTGACCATGTTGGCCAGCGCGGCCCGCGTAGCCTCGCTCAGGAATATCGAACGGCGCGTGGAGAGTTCGGTGAGCACCCCGCGCGCGGGCGCCAGTACGGCGCGAAAGTGCAGCAGGTTGGCGCCGATGGCGGCCACCCGCTTGAACACCGCCTCGTCATCGTCGGCAAAAAGCTGGCGCTGCAGGTCGCGCACGCCCGACTCCAGCCGCTCCTGCACGCTGACGTAATGCTCCACGAGATGATCCCACAATTCGTAAATGAGAAAACTCGGACTTTGCGCAAAACGCACGAAGTCGGAAGCGTATTCCTGGCGCACCATGTTCATGAAGGCGCGCGGGCCGTCATGCAGGGTGAGAAGATAGTTCTGCGTCATCACCACATGCACGGGCTCGGGCGTCAACGTCCCATCCGCGCCGATCTGGCAGTCGGCGACGACCAGATGCAGCGATTCCTCCTGCCGCGAGAGGAAGGTGTTTGCCTCGGCGTTGAATAACCCGTCGATCATGCCATTGCCGGGGACCTCGAGGTCGGTCAGTATCCGCCTCGCGTCCGCGGCGTCGACATACTCGATGTCCAGCCACACGAACGCGCCGGAAGCCATCGCGGCACGTACCTCGCCGGTGGTCAGTGAGGCGACCTGCTTGGCGGTGAAGTCAAAGCGAACCGCGTTGAAGCGTGCTGCGGATTTCTCGGCCATGCCCATGCTCATCTATTCCATATTTTTTATGAAGGCAGGCTACGCCGCGGCGTATGACGGGTCAATGAGGGTGTGCACCGGACGCCGAAGGGTTATGATGGGCTCGAAATTCACTTCGCCGGCACGGTGACCATGCCCGAACCAAAAAAACCGGCAACGCACGAGCACGGCCCCCATTGCCGGCACGATCATGACACGCCGGCGCGGAATCCATGGCGGGACGTGGGGCGCAATGATCCCTGCCCCTGCGGCAGCGGCAGGAAATTCAAAAAGTGCCACGCCCTGGCCACCCCTGAACCGGACTAGGGGCTGAGTTTCGCCGGCCCTAAGGATTGGGGGACGCATCGCCGTCACCGTAAAGGCGGTTCAACTCCTCCCTCACATTGGCCGGGGTGATCTCCCCCTGTGGCAATGGCGTCGTGATCGCCAATTCAAGCGGTCGTGTCAGGCCGCGCCAGACGCGTTTGAGCGCGGGGCTGTGCTCGCGGCTGAACAAGGTTCCCCATGCCCCGCGCAGGGTCAGCACCAGCACCGGCCGGCGGCGGCTCGATAACAGGGGATTCAATCCTTCCACGAAGGGTGGCACACGACCGTCAGATGAAGGCTCCGGCGCCGGGAACACACATACGAGGTGACCGGCGCGCATTAATTTTTCAACTTCTCTCCGCCAGCGACCGCGCTTGATCACGGCCCCCATTCGCCGCAACAGAAATCCGAAGAAGGGTCGCCGCAATTCCCGTTCGGTGATTACGAAATGGATCGGCCGATGGCTCCCGGCGGCGATCATCAGGGCATCGATGTAGGTGACACGATTGGCGATCAACAACGCGCCTCCCGTCTCCGGCAGGTGCTCGTCGCCGCGCACGCGCAAGTGATAAAGGCTGTGGACCAGCAGCCAGATCAGGAAACGGACGAAGTATTCCGGCACCAGGGCGCAAATGAAAATCGCGACAATGATATTGACCAGGGCGGTCGTCAGCAGCACCTGGGGAATATCCAGACCCAGCTTGAAAAGTCCTATCGAGAACCCCGCCGAGCAGACCATCAGGAAGGCGTTCAGGATGTTGTTGGCGGCGATGACGCGCGAAGTATGCGTGCGCTCGCTGCGGGTTTGAATCACGGCATACAGCGGTACGATGTAAAAGCCGCCGAACAATCCGATGCCGGCAAGATCGGCGAGCAGGCGCGCGGTCCCCGTGCTGCGCAGGAAATCCGCCATCGTCATGGCCGTTCCCAGCGGCGCATAGCCGCGGCAGGCGAGATAGAAATCCACGCCGAACAGCGTGAGGCCGAGGGAGCCGAAAGGCACCAGCCCCATTTCGACCTTGTGCCCGGACAGCCGTTCACACAGCAGCGAACCCACGCCCACGCCGATGGAAAACACGGTCAAGAGCACCACCACGACGGACTCATCTCCATGCAGCACGCCCTTGGCGAGATCGGGGAACAGCGACAAAAACACCAGGCCATAAAACCAGAACCAGGAGATCCCCAGCAGGGACAGAAACACCGTGCGATTCCCGCGCGCGAAGCGCAGGCTGCGCCAGGTTTCCGTGATCGGATTGAAATTGACGCGCAGCGCGGGATCGGCAGGCGGCGACGGAGGAACTTGGCGGGCGGCGGCGTAACCGGCCGCCGCCACCGCCAGGGTGCCGGCGGCGACCAGCCAGTGGCCGTGCAGGCGATCGGCGATCAACAGGCCGCCCGCGATCTCGCCCAGCAGGATGGCGACGTTGGTGCCCATCTCCACCAGTCCGTTGCCGCCGACGATCTCTGCCTCATCAAGGTGCTGCGGCAGGAAGGAATACTTCACCGGGCCGAACAGCGTCGAGTGCAAGCCCATGAGAAACAGCGCCATCACCAGCGGCGCGGCGCTGTGCAGGCCGAAACCCAGTGCCCCCAGGCTCATGATGACGATCTCGAACAGCTTGATCGCGCGCATCATCACCGCCTTGTCGAACTTATCCGCCAATTGTCCGGCCGTCGCCGAAAACAGAAAGAACGGCAAAATGAACAGCGCGCCGCAAAAAGCGTTGAAATCGCGCGACTCCATGCCCAACGGACGAACGGTCTGATAGGTCAGCATCAGTACCAGCGCGATCTTGAAAAAGTTGTCGTTGAAGGCCCCCAGAAACTGTGTGATGAAAAAGGGCAGAAACCGCCGTTCACGCAACAGGGCGAATTGGTTGTTGTTTTTTTTCATCATGGTTGAGATAACCTTTTCAGTCCATTCTAATGGCAGCCGGCGGTACACACTAAAGCAGTCTGAACCGATGCCCGCATTCCTTCACTTCATGAGCCCCGTCATCGCCTACGCCATACTGGTATTGGGCGGGGCATGGCTGGGCGATCGCCTCATTGGATTGATTGTGCCGGACGATCCGTGTCATGACCCGCTGATGATCATCACGGTGGCCTATTTCAGCATCATATTTCTGACCGGGATGTTTTATCTTGTGGGACTGACGTTGAAGATCACGCGGCCTAACCGGCGGCACATCCTGCCGCGGCGGACGGGTACGCATCTGATTGGCTGCGCGGCACTGGGTTTTTCGGCGCTGACGCCATTCATTGTCCTGCACGGCCCGCACAGCGGCGTCGTCTATGGTGAACGGGTGGCGGTCACCGAGGCCCTAGAGCGCACGGTTATGCTTCAGCAGGCATTGTCGGCGTTCTGGCGCCAGCATGGGCACTTCCCCGCCAATGAGAAAGAATTACCCGCCCTGCCGGATCAGTCCGCTTCCAGCGTGGCCCGCCGCATAGCGTTCAACGCGTTCGGCGACATCACCGTGGAATTCGCCAGCCGGCGCTACACGCATCTTGACGGCCAGACATTGGTATTACGCCCGCAGCTGCAAAACGGTCTCCCGGTATGGGATTGCCAAGGCGGCAGCCTCTCGGACCTGCAGCGGCCCGCAGCGTGCCGGCGGAGTTCGGTTTGTGAGAATCTGCTGCTTTCACTTGAGCCCGATACTGTGGCTGTCGGGCGGGATGGAGGGCCGTAGTGTGGTTAGTGGAAACCGCGCCAGTGGTTTCTTATAACCTTAATCAATGGGATTAATCTCGATACATACTGGAACTACCAGCGCAAATTATATTTATAATTAATTGTTATATAAGAATTATTTACTAATTTGCCTTTCAATACCGTATGTCTGGCACGGCTTCTGCTTCATAAAAGACAGTAGTTTTAAATACTCACATAAACGACTTTGGAGGTTAACATGACTTGGGAAACCCCTGCTTTCAGCGATGTACGCTTCGGCTTCGAAGTGACCATGTACATCAGCAACCGTTAATTTAACGGTTCAAGTAATACGACGAAGGGGCCTGATGGCCCCTTTGTTTTTGTCCTCAAATCAACCCCGCGGATTCTAAGCGGGGAAGTTGTTCCAGGCGTCCAGCGCCGCGACTTTGTAGGCCTCCGCCAGCGTCGGATAGTTGAAGACGGTGTTGACGAAGTAATCGAGCGTGCCGCCGTGGGCGAGCACCGCCTGACCGATGTGGATGAGTTCGGTGGCGCCCTCACCGACAATGTGCGCGCCGAGCAACTTGCGGTCGTCGATGGCGAAGATGAGCTTGAGCAGGCCCTCCCGCAAGCCCAGAATCTGGCCGCGTGAAGTCTCGCGGAAGCGTGCAATGCCGATCTCGTGCTTGATCCCCTGTTTGACCACCTCCTCCTCGGTCTTGCCGATCACGCTCATTTCCGGCACGGCGTAGATGCCGAAAGGAAACACCTCGCCATACTGCGGCGGCGCCAGCTGTGCGCCGAAGGCATGGCAGGCCGCATGCCGCCCTTGCTCCATCGAGGTGGAGGCTAGGCTGGGGAAACCGATCACGTCGCCGGCGGCGTAAATATGCGGAACGGAAGTGCGGTAGTGCTCGTCCACGGTGAGCCGTCCGCGCTTATCGATGGCGAGCCCGGCGCTTTCAATCTTGAGTTGTTGGGTCGCGCCTTCGCGACCGGCCGCGAATAGCACCATCTCGCTGCGCACCTGCTTGCCGCTCGCCAGGTGCAGCCGTACGCGACCGTTGCCGAGATCCTCGATCGATTCCACCTTGTCGCCGAGGCGGATGTTGACGCCGCGATCACGAAGATTATGGATGAACTCGTCGGTGATCTCGCGATCGAGGAAATCCAGCATTAACGGCCGCCCGTCGATCAGCGTGACCTCAATGTCAAGTGCGCTGAAGATGGAGGCGTACTCGACTCCAATCACGCCCGCGCCTACGATCGCCATGCTACGGGGCAGGTTTTTCATGAGCATGATGTCATCGCTGTCGATGATGCTGGTGCCGTTGAAGGAGATGTTCGGCGGATGCGACGGCATGGTGCCGCAGGCGATGAGGATGTGCTCGCCGTAGTATTCCTGGAGACTGCCGTCGACGTGCTCGACGCGCAGTACGTGTGGATCCTTGAACTGGGCACTTCCCACCAGGGTGGTTACACCGTTGCGCCCCAGCTTGTGCTGCAAGACCTCGATCTCATGACGGATGGTGATGTCGAGCCGCTGCATGAGGTCTTCGGCGGTGATGCGTTGCTTGACACGGTAACTCCGCCCGTAAAACCCACGCTGTCGCCAGCCGGATAAATAGAGCACCGCCTCCCGGAGGGTCTTGCTGGGGATGGTGCCCACGTGGAGGCAGGCGCCGCCGATGGCCAGGTTTTTTTCGACGACGGCAACGTTCTTGCCAAGCTTGGCGGCCTGGATGGCGGCCCTCTGGCCGGCCGGACCGCTGCCGATGGTGATAAAGTCGAATTTATCCATGGGCACCCCTGTTTGTTCTTGTATTCATGCAATTTAACAACAACACCCTCGCGAGTACAGAACCGGTCGGCTATGCTTACGGTCATAAGCGTATTGAATAACAATCAACGGTAAAGGATCAGCATGTCGGTGCCATTGCAACCCGTGAAAACCATACACCCGGACGACCGCGCCGCCTTCGAGGCGGTGGTGGCCGCCGCGTCGCAGGTCATCGTCGGCAAGGATCACGAACTTAAATTGTCATTGGCCTGTCTGCTGGCGCGGGGCCATTTGTTGATAGAAGACATGCCCGGCGTGGGCAAGACCACGCTGGCCCATGTGCTGGCCAGGACGCTGGGCTTGAGCTTCCAGCGCATCCAGTTCACCAGCGACTTGTTGCCGGCGGATGTGATTGGCGTGTCTGTCTACCAGAAAGAGACCGGCCACTTCAGCTTTCATCCCGGGCCGTTGTTTGCGCAGCTCATTCTTGCCGATGAAGTCAACCGTGCCACGCCGCGCACGCAGAGCGCCCTGCTGGAGGCGATGGAGGAACACCAGGTCACCGTGGACGGCAAAAGCCATGCCCTGCCGCAGCCGTTTTTCGTGGTGGCCACACAGAACCCTTTTCATCAGATTGGCACCTTTCCGCTGCCGGAGTCGCAACTGGATCGTTTCCTCATGCGCATCGAACTGGGCTACCCCGACAACCACGCCGAGCGCATATTGCTCAAGGGCCGCGACCGCCGCGAATTGCTGGAGTCTCTGAACCCGGTACTCGGCCCCAAGCGGTTGCTGGAATTGCAGCAGCGGCTGGACGAGGTGCACGTCAGCGATGCCTTGATCGACTACCTGCAGGACCTGCTCGATTTCAGCCGCCGGGCGCCCGCGTTCGCCGCCGGACTCTCGCCGCGCGCGGGCATCGGACTGCGGCGCAGCGCGCAGGCCTGGGCACTGCTGTCCGGGCGCATGCATGTCCTGCCTGAAGATGTGCAGACGGTGTTAACGCCCGTGGTCGGTCATCGTTTGCGCGGCAGCGACCGGGAGAGCGCGCCGGCGGTTGTGGCTGAGCAGTTGCTGCGGGCGGTGCCCATTCCTTGATGCAAAATCCGTCCATGGTTTTTTGCATCTCGCTTCGCTGCGGTACACGCCCGCGGCTCGCCCCGTGAATCAAATATCAAACTGCTTGATTCATGGCATGTCTCTTCCATGGGACGCGTGCGGCTTTCAGAATTTCTAACTCATGCGCGCGCTGTCAGATTTCTGGGAGCGGATGCCGGGCAGTCCGGCCACGGATGCCGCCATCGAACCGCTGACGCTGGATCGCAAGCACGTCTACATCTTTCCCAATCGTGCCGGCCGCACCTATATGGTGATGCTGGGCGTGGTGCTGATCGGCGCCATCAATTACAACAACAGCCTGGGCTACGGGTTTACCTTTCTGTTCGCCAGTCTGTACGTGGTGGCGCTGCTGCACACCTATCGGAATCTGGCGGGCCTGCGTTATGGCGGCGGGCGGTGCGCGCCGGTCTACACCGGTGACATCGCCTCCTTCAATCTGAACCTCGACAACCGCGGCCAGTCCGCTCGTTACGCCATTGCCCTCAAGCCGGCGCCCGACGCCCAACGCTGGTACACGGAGGACGAACAGACGTCGTCCATGGTGCAACTCGATGTGTCTGCCGATGACATCAAGGCGGCGCGGATTGATGTCCGGGCCACTCGGCGCGGCTGGCTCACCCTCCGGCGGGTGGAAATCCAGACGCGTTTCCCGCTGGGACTTTTCACCGCCTGGTCCTACTGGCGGCCGCCGTTGCGTGTTTTGGTTTACCCGCGGCCGGCCGGTCCGCTGGCGCTGCCCGGTAGTGCCGAGAAGTCGGATAATGATGAGGGCGGACGTCAGCCGGGGACTGACGATTTTGCCGGATTCCGCGATTATCGTCCGGGCGATTCACCGCGCCATATCGCCTGGAAGGCGCTGGCGCGTGAACAGGGACTGCATGTGAAACGCTTTGCCGGCGGCCAGACGGATGAAATCATCCTGAAACTGGCCGATGCGGCCCTGCTGCCCGATCTTGAACAGCGACTGTCGCAGCTGTGCAAATGGGTGCTGATGGCCGAGGCGGCGGGTTTGAGCTATGGATTGGAGTTGCCGGGCAAGTCCATTCTGCCGGGGCAGGGCGCTGCTCAGCGCGAGCAATGCCTGCGGGCCCTGGCCCTGTTTGGATTGCCGTGAAGTCCCGCCCGTCGCCTGCAACGCCGCTGTCGCTGAATCAAATCGGCTGGCTGGTGGCGGCGTTATCCTTTGTCGTCCTGCCGCATGTGCAGCGTCAGCCCTTGTGGGTCATCGTCGGTTTCCTCGCCCTCATCGGCTGGCGGATTCTGGGGCTGCTGGGGCGTCTTCCGCTGCCCGATGCCCGTCACCCGCGGCTGGTGCTGCTGAATCAGGCGCTGGCCGTGTTGATATTCGTGCTGGTGTACGGCAGTTATGATCGTACGCTCGGTCGCGATGCCGGCGTCTCGCTCCTCATCATGCTGCTGGCCTTGAAGGTGCTGGAGATGCAAAAGGCGCGGGAGTATTACCTGGTGACGCTGCTGGGCTACTTTCTGATCGTCACACACTTCTTCTACTCGCAAACCTTGACGCTCGCCATCTATCTGCTGGGCGGCGTGATATTGCTGACCGCCTGCCTGATTGGCTTTCAGGATATCCGCCAGGCATTGCCGCCCGTGAGGCGCCTGTTGCTGGCGGGCCAGCTCCTGGCAAGCGCGCTGCCGCTCATGGTGATGATGTTCCTGCTGTTTCCACGGGCGTCAGGGCCGTTATGGGGTCTGCCCAAGGATGCGCACGCCGGGTTGTCGGGATTGAGCGAGGAAATGTCACCCGGGCAGATATCGCAGCTGGGTTTGAATGACAGCGCCGCCTTCCGCGTCGAGTTCAAGGGACCGTTGCCGGCGCCAAACGAACTCTACTGGCGTGGACCCGTGCTGGTGCGCAGCAACGGGCAGACCTGGAGCCGCGGAATCACCGGCGATTTCGCGCCACCGCCCATCCAGGGGCAGGGGGCACGTTATGAATACACCATCACGCTTGAGCCGCACAATCACCGCTGGCTGTTCGTACTGGAACAACCCTCGACACTGCCCGCAGGCAGCCGGCTGACGCGCGATCTGCGGGTGGTGGTGCCGAATCCCGTGGTGCAGCGGTTGCGCTACACCGCACAGTCCTATCTGCGCAGCACGGTCACCGATTTTAATTCCCGTGAGGTCGCCGAGGCGCTGGAACTGCCACGTGGTTTTCATCCGCGCGCCATTGATCTGGCGCGGCAGTGGCGCAAGCAGTCGCAGACCGCGATCGAGGTCGTCCGTCGCGCGCTGGAGTATTTCCGCAGCGAACCGTTTTATTACAGCCTGACGCCGCCGGAACTTACGGGCGACAGCGTCGATGAGTTTTTATTCGACACGCGGAAGGGATTCTGCGAACACTACGCCGCGGCCTTCACCATACTCATGCGCGCCGCCGGCATACCGGCGCGGGTGGTTACCGGTTATCAGGGCGGCGAATACAACTCGATCGGCGGATACCTGGTCGTTCGCCAGCGCGATGCGCACGCCTGGAGCGAGGTGTGGCTGGGTGATCGCGGCTGGGTGCGCGTGGACCCCACGGCGGCGGTGGCGCCGAATCGCATCGATCGCGGCATCGATCAGGCCCTGCCTGAGCCGTTGCTTGACATGCCCTTTGCGCTGGAATCCAACAAAATATTGAAACAGTTTCATGACATCTGGGACACGGTGAATAACCGTTGGAATCAGTGGATACTGGGCTACAACGCGCGGCGGCAGGCCGAGCTCGTGTCCCATTTCGGTTTCGAGCCCAATCTGGGCAATCTGGCGCTCACTTTTGTCGCGGCGACCACCGTGCTCGCGTTCGGTACCGCATTATGGCTGTTACGCCGGCGGATGCGGCCGGATCCGGCGCGGGCGGCCTACGATCGCTTCTGCGCCAAGCTGGCGCGCCGGGGCGTTCGGCGTGCCCGTCACGAGGGGCCGCTGGATTATGCCCGCCGCGCGGTACGGGCGCGGCCACTGCAGGCGGATCCGATCCTGAACATCTCGGGTTTGTACATGCAGGTGCGTTATGCGGGTGAGCAGCGCGCATTACGCAACCTGCAACAAGCCGTCCGCCATTTCCGCGTTTGAGCGGGTCAGCGATTCACCACGGCGCCGGTTTGATCGCCGTTTGCCGGCTGCAGGGTTTCGATGGCCTGCATCTGATGCAGACGCGCATAGACTCCGCCTCGCCTGAGCAACGCCGCATGAGTGCCGGCTTCCACAACACAACCCTCGCTCAATACCACGATGCGATCGGCATTCTCAATCGTCGACAGCCGGTGGGCGATGATGAGGCAGGTACGGCCCCTGCGCAAAGTTTCCAGCGCCTCCTGGATGTGGCGTTCGGAGGCGGTGTCCAGCGCCGAGGTGGCCTCATCCAGGATCAGAATCGGCGCGTCCTTCAAGAGCGCGCGGGCGATGGCCAGCCGCTGGCGCTGCCCGCCGGACAATCGCATGCCATTCTCGCCGATGAGGGTGTCGAGTCCCTGCGGCAGCGGGCGTACGAACTCCATGACCCTCGCCGCCTCCGCAGCGCGCACGATGGTTTGTTCGCCGGTGCCGCGCAGCACACCATAGGCGATGTTGTTGCGGATGGTGTCGTTGAACAGCACCACGTCCTGACTGACCAGCGCGATCTGGGCGCGCAGCGAGGCCAGCGTGAATTCGCGTACATCCACGCCGTCGATGCATACGGTCCCCTGTTGCGGCAGGTAAAAGCGCGGCAGCAGGGCCGCCAGCGTGGTCTTGCCGCTGCCGGAGGCCCCGACGATGGCAACGGTTTCCCCGGGCGCGATGATCAGGGTGACGTCACGCAGCGCGGACTCGAGCGTATCATCATAGGCAAAGCTCACGTGTTCGTAACGGATTTCACCGCGCGGTCGTTCCAGCGTCCTTGATCCGTGATCGGGCTCGGGGGATTCGTCCATGAGCGCGAAGATGCTCTCGGACGCCGCCAGTCCGCGTTGCAGGCTCTCGTTGACGCCCACCACCCGGCGCACCGGCGCCTGCAGCAGGGTCATGGCGGTGAAGAAGGACACGAACTCGCCCGTGCTCATGAGCTTGGAGGCCGACAGCAGCATGGCGGCGTATACCATCACGGCAATGCCGCAGGAGATGATGAACAAAACCACCGGCTCGTTGGCCGCCGCGGCCATGACCACCTTCATGCCGTATTTGCGCGCGGCGTTACCGGCCTGCTGAAAACGGTTGATCTCGTAATCCTGGCCGCCATAGACGCGGATGATCTTGTGTGCCTTGATGGTTTCTTCGGCGACATGGGCAATGTCGCCCATGGAGCGCTGCACCCGCCGGCTCATCTCGCGCAATCGCAGACTGATGCGCCGCACGACGTAGGCGATGAGCGGCCCCAGCAACGCCACCACGAGCGTCAGCCGCCAGTGGATGTACGTCATGTAGGCCAGCAGCGCGGCGATGGACAGGCTGTCCTTGACGCCGACCATCAACACGCGGGTCACGGATTGCTGCACCTGAGCCACATCATAGGTCAGCCGCGACAGCAGTTCGCCGGCGCGGCTGCCGTCATAGAAGCGGGCGGGCAGCCGCACCAGATTGTGGAACATGTCATCGCGCAAATCGGTCATCACCCTCAGCGCCACCCAGTTGAGGGAAACCGTGCTGACGTAGTTGAGTGCGCCGCGCACCACGAACAGGATCACAATCAACACCGGGAACAGGTAGGCGCGGCCCGACGGCTTGGTCAGGAAGCTGCCATCCAGGAATGGCTTCAGCAACGCCGGCAGCACCGGATCGGTGGCGGCATAGATCACCATGGAGCCGAGGCAGGCCGCAAACACGCGCCAGTGCGGTCGTACGTAATTGAGCAGCCGTGCATAGAGCTGCTTCGGGGAGGAGGTCATGCTGTCAGGGGCTCTTGGATCGCATCGGGCGAAATTCGATTATCCTATACCCCGCCCCGGTTAAGAAACGGTATCCCATGTCCAAGATCCATCCCATCATCGCCGTGACCGGCTCCTCGGGCGCCGGCACCACCAGCATCAAGGCCGCGACCGAACACATCTTCCGCCGTGAGGGCCTGAATGCCGCCATCGTCGAGGGTGACAGCTTTCACCGCCATGACCGCGCCGCCATGCAGCAGATGGTCGAGGCGGCGCGCCGCGAGGGCCGCCGCCCGGTGACCCATTTCGGGCCGGAGGGGAATCTGTTTGAAGAGCTGGAGGCCCTGTTCAGAGAGTACGGCGAATCGGGCCGCGGCCGGCATCGTCACTACGTCCATACCGAGGAGGAGGCCCGCCGTTATCAGCACCCGCCCGGAACCTTCACTGATTGGAAGCCCCTGCCTCCCGGCACCGATTTATTGTTCTACGAGGGATTGCACGGTGGTCTGATCGCCGAGCCGATCAACATCGCCCGCCATGTGGACCTGCTGATCGGCGTGGTACCCATCATCAATCTTGAGTGGATACAGAAGATCCACCGCGACCGTGCTGTGCGCGGTTATTCAGCAGAAGCGGCCACGGCGGCCATCTTAAGCCGCATGCACGATTACGTGCACTATATCGTGCCGCAATTCTCGCGCACCGACGTGAATTTCCAGCGCGTCCCGATGGTGGACACCTCCAATCCTTTCGTGGCCAGCGAGATCCCCAGCAACGACGAGAGCCTGGTGGTGATCCACATCGCCAACCGGCGCAAGTTGCAGCCGGATTTCCGTTATCTGCTGGAAGTGCTCACCGGTTCGTTGATGTCGCGGCCTGATACACTGGTGGTGCCGGCCGGAAAGAAAACCTTCGCCATGGAATTGATTCTGGGGCCGGTCATCGGGCGCCTGCTGTGCGATACCGGTCGGGGGACGCATTAAGCCCTGAACGAGTCCATCCCGGACTTCTCAGGGCATGGCCGGCAAAAAATGCAATTTTGCCGCCCCCGATTTTCAATGGCGGATCGTCAGTGAAATCGGCGGTAGAGCCCTTCGCACAATGGCGCTCCTCCCTGTACCGCAGAACTCTCCAAGTATTTCGAGAATGTCTTATGTCTTGACCGGCAGTCGCGCGGGCGTCGCGGGTGCAGTGGCCAGCTGCAGGCCGTGGCGGTGGGCACGCAGGGCGGCATCGCGTTCGCCCAGTTGTTCCAGGGTTTCGGCCAGCAGCCGGTGGGCCAGCGGCGTCGGTGCCTTTTCGATCAATTCTTCCAGATAGGAACGGGCCTTGCCCCACAGTCCGTTGCGAACGCACAGTTGTCCCAAAGCCAGCAACAAGTCCCCGTCTCCCGGGTGCTCCGTCAACCAGGCTTCGGCACGGCGCAACTGCTCGATGCCTTCACCGGCGTTGATCTCGCCGTACAGACTCACCAGTTCGCCGCGCCAGTCTTTCGCCAGCGCCTGCCGCACGACCTTCAAGGCGGCATCCGGTTTGCCGGCGGCAGCCAGCGCGCGCGCGTACCAGCCCATGAGCACCGGATTGCGGCGCTGATCGCGCGTCAATTTTTTCCAAACACCGGCCAGCGCCGGACCGGCGACGGCAATCCCGCTGTCGGCGTCCAGCAAGTGGCCGATGGCCTCGGCTTCCCATTGTTCCAGCTGCGCCCGCGGAATCTCGCGGTGCTTGCGCAGACGCTTGCACAGGGCCAGCACCTCGGCCCACTCACGCCGGGCGCGATGGTAAATCAATTGCAACTCAAGCGTCGGCCCGTGATTGTCATCGATCTCGCGCAAGCGATTCAGGGCCGCGTGCAGCGTCTTCCAGTCGCCGGCCTGCGCGGCCGCCTCGGCGCGGGTCATCCATACCGCCTGCGCCGCGGATTGCCCCTCCGCCTGCGCGAGCTTCAGGTAGCGTTCGCGGCGATCGCCGGCCTGCTGTGCCTGCGCCGCACGGGCGGCGCCCAGATAATGCAGCAGGGGATGCGCGCTGTGTGCCGCGCTGCGCGCCAGCATCTTTTCCGCCCGGGGCCATTCGCCGCTGGAGAGCGCCAGCAGGCCTTCGGACAGGGATTCCTGTGCGCGTTGCCGGCGGCGGTGCTGAAACCATTCGCGCAGGTTGCGCGGGGATTGCCACAAGCCGACACTCAAACGCAACAGAAAATACAGGACGATGATCGTGAGTACGACCAGCACCGCAAAAAACACCGCGCTGGTGCGCAGCACATGGCCGTGAAAGCCGACGATGACGAAACCGGTATCGGCGAGCAGGATGTGGCCGGAGATCACGGCCAGCAGCAGCACCCCCAGGCTGATCAGGAGGAACCTCATGGCGAGGGTGACGGTTCGTTGTTTTCCGGCGGTGGTGCGGTGGGCTGCCGGCTGCGATCCAGCAGGGCTTGCACCGCGGCGAGGGATTGATCCAGCGATGGCAGCGGCGGGGTCAACTCCGTCGCACTCATGGCGGTCAGCGTCTTCAGCAGGGCCCCGACATCGCTCGATTGGGTGTCGTAGTAGCGATTCAGCAAACGTTCGATGTGCGCCAGCGAGGCGCGCAGATTGGCGGCGTCAAACCGCAGCACTTGCAGACGCGCCGAGGCCAGTTCCAGGCGCAGGTTTTGTTGCAGCAGATAACGCTTGCCCGGATCGAAAACCACGTCATCCGGCACCGCCATGTCCTTCACGTCGACCAATTTGACCAGGTCGTGCCACATGCTCAGCAACACTTCACGCCAGCCCCCGGGAGGCACGGCCCTGGGCGGTGGAGCCGCACCGTTCTCGCGGCTGCCATCCCTGAGCGGCAGACTCTCCACGCGCTCGATCCAGTCCGCCAGCGTCAGTGCCATGCCGGACACATCGGGCATCTTCACCGCCTGCAACGCATCGCGATCGGCGATGATTCGCCGGCGCAGCGGTATGAATTCCGGATTGGACTGCGCGGCCAGCCGATCATCGGCGGCCGCCAGCGCGGCCAGCGCCGTGGGCGCATCGCGTTCGAGCAGCAGCCGTTGCGCGGCGACGGTCAGCAGGTAATGCACCTCCCGCAACACCCAGCCCTCGTTGTGCCGGGTTTGCTCCGAGAGTAAATGCGCCATGTCGTCAGCCAGCTTTTTCTGCTCATCCTGCGCGGTGGCGAGATCATTTTTTAACGCCTCCAGCTGTTGTTGCTGCGCCTGCATTTTCTGCCACTGTGTCTGCAGATTTTGCGCGGCCTCCGCGGCCTTCTGATCCTGGGAGGACAGCCGCGCCGCAAGACGCTGATAGACAACGCCACCCGCCGCCGCCAGCGCGACCAACAGCACCAGGCACAATCTGCCCGGCCACGATGCAGCCGCGCGTGCAGCCGTCACCGGTGGAGGCGATGCATTTGCAGGCGGCTGTTCGGCGGCGGCGTTTTCCGTCATAAAGGGCGAACTCTCCGTGCGGATTATACAGTCCCCGAAGCCAGCAAGTTCCACGGTGCAGGGATGCACCGCCATTTTCAATGGCCGGATAGCCATTGAAAATGAAGGAGGGCAAAAAACGCTTTTTTGCTTGTCCCGAGCTCTGGGAAATCCAGGATGGACTTATTCAGAGCTTGTAAAAAGAATTCTACTTGTATTTCAGTTTGATCTCAGCCGGGCGCAGGTATTCCGCCTCCTGTTCCAGATCGGCGAGCGTAAGCGGGTGGGTTTCCAGCCAGCCATCGGGAAAGCGCAGTTTCAACGTTTCGTCTTCCGCGGCCAGCTCCCATTTCGGCGGAGCCGTGTCGGTGCGGCTGCGCTGAAGGACCACGGCCAGGCGCAACACCGCGCACAGGCGCTTGAGATCACGGGTCTGGCGCTCGTCGAGACTCTGCAGCTCCGCGAGCGGAAACTTGCGGCGGTGCGCCCGCACCAGGAATGCCAGCCGTTCCTTTTCACCACGCGAGAATCCCGGCATGTCGAGATGCATCAGCAAATAACCGCCGTGCTTCTGATACTGGCTGTGCGAGACGGACAGACCGAGCTCATGCAGCCATGCCGCCCAGGACAGCAGCCGGCGGTATTCCTCGCTGTCCAGTTTCCACATGGCGGCGATTTGATCGAAAAACGCCAGGCAGACCTTGCGCACGCGCTTGGCCTGGCCCTCGTCGATTTGATAACGCGCACCCAGCGCGGTGACCGTGTTTTCCCGAACGTCGTGCTGGTGCAGGCGGCCGATGAGGTCGTGGATCAGGCCCTCGCGCAGCGCGCCGTCGGCCACCGTCATGGATTCCATGCCCATGGCCTCGAATACCGCGCTCAGGATGGCCGCGCCACCCACGAACACCGGCGCGCGCTCCTCGGACAGACCCTTGAGCCTGGTCTTGTGGATGTTGCCGGCCTCGATCATGGCGGCGATCAATTTCTGCAGCGCGTCGGCGGTGATGGTGTTTTTGCTCCAGCCGGCTTCGCGGACAATTTCCTGCACCGCCAGGATGGTGCCGGAGGCGCCGATCTCCGAGTCCCAGCCCAGACGGCGGTAAGTCGTGCTTACCGTCTCCAGTTCCTGCATCGCCGCCAGCCGCGCCCTGCGCATGGCCGTGTCGCTGATGTCGCCATCAGGGAAGAAGCGCTGACTCAGGCTGACGCAACCCATGTGCAGGCTCTCCATATACTGCGGCTCGAACCGGCGGCCGATGATGATCTCGGTGCTGCCGCCGCCGATGTCCACCACCAGGCGCCTTTTGCCGTCATCCTCCAGCGTATGCGCCACGCCCAGATAAATGAGCCGCGCCTCCTCGTGGCCGGAGATGATGTCGATGGGGTGACCCAGGGCTTCCTTGGCGCGGGCCAGGAAAATGGCGCTGTTGCGCGCCCGGCGCAGCGTATTGGTACCCACCGCCCGCACACAGCCCGCGGGGAGATCGCGCAGGCGCTGGCCGAAACGGCGCAGGCACTCCATGGCCCGCACCATGATTTCATCGCTCAGACGGCCGCGCTCGTCGAGTCCCCCCGCCAGCCGCACCATCTCGCGCAGCTTGTCCACCACCTTCAACCGCTCGCCCTGCACTTCGGCGATGATCATGTGGAAACTGTTCGAGCCCAGGTCGACGGCGGCGGCGGTTTCGGTCGCGGCATTGCCCATGGCCGGATTATATAGACTTTTGTTGACAGTCCAGGGTATGAGATGCGGAGGTTCGGACTACGGGACTATACTGCGGATTGGGCAAATTCTTGAGGAGACGTCATGTCTTTACCCGTCAGCCGCGTCAACCCGCAGGAGGCCCACACCCTGATGCAGCGAACGCCTGACGCGGTGTTGCTGGACGTGCGCAGCCGCGTGGAATTCGATTATGTCGGCCATCCCCCCGGCGCCCTGCACATCGCTTGGAAGGAATTTCCGGATTGGAGAGTCGATCCCGCCTTTGCCGAGCGCGTGTACGCCGCGATGAGGGCGCGCGGCATTGCCGATCCGCGGGCCACGCCCGTATTTGCGATCTGCCGCAGCGGTGGCCGCTCGATGGCGGCGGCGGAGGAACTGGCGCGCCATGGGTTCAAGACGCTCTACAACGTCGAAGAGGGTTTTGAAGGCGATCATGACGCCGCCGGCCACCGCAATACCGTCAACGGCTGGCGCGTGCGCGGCCTGCCTTGGGAGCAGACCTGAGAAACTTCCGTGAATAGTGAAAATTATTGCGGTACATGGACGTGTTGCCGTTTTCAATGGCGGTTGGCCATTGAAAATCGGAGGCCGGCAAAAATCACATTTTTTGCCGGCCGGGTTCTGGGAAGTCCGGGATGGACTTAACTCAGAACATCGAAGATGGCGCGCCCGGCGGGATTCGGCCGTTTTGTCTGGAACAAAACGGGGACGCCGGAGGCGACCCGCGGGGTGCGGGCCAGGGACGGGCCGCATCAACCCACGGTTGTCGCGAGCCGGCAAGGCGCTTTCGAAGTCACAAACAGATGGCGCGCCCGGCGGGATTCGAACCCACGACCTCAGGCTTCGGAGGCCTGCACTCTATCCAGCTGAGCTACGGGCGCTGACGATTACAGCGCTAGAGTAGCGCCCGAAGCTCCGGTCGTCCACCCGCTTAAAGCGGACACTTTCTTTCCTTGCGACCATGCCCAGCCGTAAATCCCTGTTCGTAGGGGGACTGATTCCCCTGCTTCTTGCAATCCTCGTAGTGTTCGCCCTCCCTGATCTTTTCCATGGGGTATTCCGATCCATCATCGTAGCCGTCAAACCAACAGCCGCATTGTGGACTGTCCGGTGCGGCAAGGGCGCCCGATCTGGTCATGAGGCCAAACACAACTATGACGGCGGCAGCCAGCCATCGTGACTTACTGGTAATGCTCTTCATAAGGCTTCCTCCAACATGCTCGTTGGGATGGGTGAACACGAGGCGACATATTCAGTGGATCCTCAGCGTGTCTGCGGGGCAGGCGCCATCAACTTTTGCGCGGTGGATTGCGGGCGTTTGTAGGCGGCGTCCAGCACTTCGGCAATGAGCTTGCTGCGTGCGGGCTCCTTGTCCTTGAAGGCGTCGCGGAGTTCAGCCAGGGTTTTCTTGGCGGGATCACTGCCCATCAGCCCCAATCCGGTGATGGCGCTCTGCGCCACGTAGGGATTGCTGCCCTCCGCGTATTTTCGCAGCAAAGGGATGTCATCGGGGTCGCCGTTGAAGCCGAGCGCCACCGCCACCTGCGCGCGGGTGAATTCGTGCCTGGCATCCTTCTGACTGCGGATGTATTCCTGATATTCACGCGTGTCGACGATCTTGATGCGGATGAGCGTGCTGGCCAGCGCGACCCGCGCCGGCGGCTTTTCAAGCAGATCCCATGAGAGTTCCGGATAGGCATCGCGCTTGCCGGCCCAGACATCATCGAGCAGATGCCACACGCCGCGGTGCCAGCGCATGTTATAGAGCGCATGTAGCGTGTTGGTCAGATAGCTGACGTTGCGTTCGGTCAGGGCCAGGCGCACATCCGCGAGGGATGCCCGCCCCGTCAGCAGGGCGATTCTCACCCGCTGTTGATCGGCGTGCGAGAGGGAACTCTTCGGCCCGGTTTGCGCCGCCGGCGGGGCGTCGGCCGCGGCGGTTTCCAGCGCGCCACCCAGGCTCATCAACAGGCCCAGCACCAACAGGAGGGCACGCGTCATGCGGCTATCTTCCCCAGCAGTCACTGGTGGTCGCGGCATCACCGGCGGGGGACAGGGCCCGGGACCCGGCCTGATTCAACGTAAAGCTGCCGCACTTGGGGTCGCTAAACCCATTGGGCGCGGCCTTGAGCGTGAAGGTCTGGTTCGAAGGACCGGTAATCGTCGCCGAGAGGGTGTAATAGTTGTTTTCGCTGTTCGAGACGTTGATGCCGCCGGCACCGATGACGTCCGTGTATTGGTTGTTGTCGGAATACCAGCGCTCCTCCCGCGCAGCCAGGTCAAGCAGCGCGGCCCGGCCTTCGGCACGCTTGCCCCTGAGCACGTACGCCGAGTAAGACGGCAGCGCAATCGCCGCGAGCAAGGCCACGATGGCTATGACGATCATCAGTTCTATGAGGGTAAATCCGTGCGACCGCTCTGAAAAAATCCATCTCGAGTTCATGTGTTGACTCCGCCTGTTCAGTTTGAGGAATTGCGAGCGTTCATTGTCGTCCCCGGCGCCGGAAAGTGGAATGGCCCGCCCGAAGACATGAATCGTGGGCGGGCTGATTCATCATTCCTCCTGATACCAATAGGTCCGGAAGCGGGGCAGGTCCAGCACCTTGCCGAGGTTCTGGGCGCCGCCACCCGTGCCGATCAGCAGTGTCACGCCGTTACCCGTGAAGATGGGCACCACCTCGGAGGGAATGCCCGTTCCGAGAATTTGCGACCGGTCGCCCAGGTCCGTACCGCCGGTGGTGCCGTTGAGGTTCCAGTTATAGTTCGCCGCCGTCGTGAGTATGTTGAAGTTATATGCCTGTCCGCTGCCGGCATTGGCCGAACAGGGATTGCCGGAATTGAATTGCGGCAGGTAGCTCGTGAACACCACGGTATTGGCGAGCGTCACAGGCGCCGACAGGCCCTTCTCGCCAGTGGCGGGGAAGACATAGAACCAGCCCAGCGACTGTTGAATGGTGGTGAGATCGGAGTCGGTCGGCGTGAATATCCGGTTGGTGATGTCGATCATGTTGGTTTCACTGATCGGGGTGCCACCGGTGACCGGATAATTGTCGGCCAGATGGTCGCTGTTGTTGTCGGCCATGAGTCCGGTGGTCGTATCGCGGAAGGCGTAGAACCGATCCGAGATATTGGTATCGAGCGGATGGCCACGGTTGCCGGTCGGGATCAGGACATAGTCGTATTCGCCGTTGACGGCGTTGGAATACAGGCTGTCCTTCACCTGCACCACCGACGGCGGGTAGAAGAACCGGCGTTGCTTGGAGAGGGTGGCCGGCGTGGAAACGGATGCCAGCAGACCGACGACGCTGTTGCCCGCCGGATTGGCGGCGCCCGGACTGACATCCTTGAGATCCACGCGCCAGAGCTGGCCGCCCGTGTCGCCCACGTACAGGCGATCCACCGCGCCGTCGCCGACGGTGTCCTCGGTGGCCACATCGGAGGGGATGGCATAGGTCATCTTGGGCACCACGATGGAAGCACCTGCGGAACCGCTGATCGACATGATCAGGGCGCCCGTGTCGGCGTTGACGATGTATATGGCGTTGCCATTGTTGGGATTCGGCATGGTCTGCCCCGTGGTGGGGTCAGGCTGCAGATTGCCGAAGCCGTTCTCAAGGGCGGCATCATAGCCGCCGGCGAAGATCAACACCGGTGTCTTGGACGTGACGCCGGCGGTGGTGGTGAGGATGTCCACCGATTGCGGCTTGGACCACGTCTCGGCGAGCCGGGGGAAGTTAGCGCTGCCGCCGTCGATGCGCCACAGGAATTTGGGCAGCACCTTGGTGTTGACGTTGGTCAGGGTGGAAGGCGGCGTGATGTCCAGGGCATAGATGTGGTTGCCGCCGCGGCGCATGGCGATGTAGACGATCACCTTGTCACCGGCACTGGGGTCGATGATGCCGTCGCCGTTGTTGTCGATTTCGCGCACGGTGGGCGTGTCGTCCAGCCCGTAGATGCGGTTGCCCTGTGCATCGGCGAACAGGGACTGCTGGTTGCCCAGCACCGCCTGCGGCATGAATGTCCAGTCCTCGGCGCCGGTCAGGCCGTTGAGCATGCGCAGGCCGCCCTCATTGGTGCCGACCAGCACCTTGTCGATGAAGTTGCCGGTGCCGGTGTCCTTGCCGTAGGTCACCACGATCGGGCTGCTGTGCAGGACGTCGTTGAAGGACCAGCGGGTGTCCGTGGTGCTGCCGTCGCCGTTTTCATCCTTCACGTCCTGGCCGAGCATCCACAACAACAGGCTGTTGCAGGTCGCGTCGTTGAGCGCGGGATTGGCGCAGGTGGCATTGCGGATCGGCTGCGCGCCGGCGACGTTGTAGTCCGACGCACTGGAGGTGATCCGGAAGCCGACTTGATCGAGCGGTGTGCCACTCGTCGGAGCCGTGCCGGAGTTCGTGGTCTCGGTGTAGATCACCCGTTGTGTGTAGTCGGTGAGCTCGCCGCCGGCGCCGCCTTCGACCGTGGACTGGCCGTTGCTTTCGACATAGGGCGTACTGCCGGTCCAGAGGTTCCGTGAAGTCGTCTTGAACAGCCCGTCCGTGCCGACCGCCTGATTGCCGTTGAGGTCAAGCACGTCGCCGAGCGTGCAACCGGTGGTCGGGTCGTCGCAGATTCTGTACTTCTTGACGTTGCCGTTCCACCGGACGTTCAGTTGCGGCGTGAACAGGCCGAAGTACACCTCGTTGCGCGAGAACAGGCGGTTGAAGGCGTTGGCAGCGAGCGAGGGCGCGACGAAGGAACTCTGCTGGGCCAGGATGTCGGCGAAGGTGGCCTTGAAGAACGCTGTCAGATCGGTGGCGGTGAAGGCGTTTGTGTACTGGGTGTTGGGGTCGCCGCCCGAAGCCTTCACCATGTCCTTGAGGAACCGGACTGAGGACGGATCCTGCGCCAGGGTGCAACTGGTTGCGGGCGACTGGACGGTGCCGGAACCACCGGTGACGGTGCCGGCCACGCAGCACTGCAGTTTGCCGCTGACAAAGGCCGGTGTATCGTTACAGAGGTTGAAGCCGACGCCGTAGAAATTATCCAGGCGCTGTGTGCCGGTGAGCGGAGAGAGGTCGTGGGTGTGCAGCCAGTTCACGAGTTCCCGTCCGCACTGCTCCCCCTGAATGATGGTATTGCCGGTGGTGGTGTCGCCGAGCGCGGCGTTGGTGCTTGTGCGGCAGGTGCTGCCCACCTGGCTCTGCACCAGGCTCAGGCCGTGATCGACTCCGTTTTCAGTGTCGTTATGGTTGGCGATGCCGTCCGTCAGGAACACGATGTGGTTGGTGGCGCAGGACAGATCGGAGGTGATCGGGCTGATGTAGGTCGGGCTTCCCGTGATATGTTCCCCGCTGCAGGTGCTGGAATTGATATTGGCATCCGTACAACCCGTCGGACGCACCAGCGTGCCCCCGGTCCACGAGGCCGAATTGCTGACGCGCGTGTTGGGCTGGCTGCTGCTGATGTGGCTGCGCTGCTTGCCCCAGACCACGGCCTGGCCGCGGAAATACTGCGAGGCCTCATACAGGGTGCTCACGATCGGCGTATAGCCGTCGGCCGAAAGGCCGTCGACCTCCTGCTTCAGGCGATCGCGGACCGTGGTAATCACCGGCGGCAGGACGCTGCCGCCCCACTGCACCTGGATCTGGAGGAGGGGCGCCTGGGCCGGCGACACGTCGGCGGACATCGGCTGGCGTTTGCCGGAGCCACCCGCGCCATTCGCGATGATGCTGAGGCTCTGGAATGGATTCCAAGTGGCCTGGTTGACGATCTCCTGAATGATGGTCTTGAGATCGGGACTTGTGGTATTGGAATCGCTTTCGCCCGACGACCAGTTGGGCTGCGAAGCCTGCGTGACCGAGGCCGCGGTGAGGGTGCGGTTCGAGATGTTGCCGTTGCTGGAACTGAACGCCGGCGAGTCGCCGATCAGCTCACCGTGATAGACGAGATCGCTGACCGTGCCGGTCTGACTCGAGTTGGAGGTGTAGATGATCTTGGCGGTCAGGATCGTGGTGTTGCGCGGAATGTTGACCTTCTCGAAGCGCATGCCTTCGGTGTGGCCCGATCTCAGGTTGAGGCTGCTGCTGTTGGTGGACACGGAATGGGTGCTGTCGGTCTCATCGGCGTCATCGGCGCTGAGCGAAATCTGGCGCGTTACGAAGGCGTTGATGCAGCCGCCGCCGGCGGGGATGCTGCTGGCGTCGTAGGTGACGTGCAGGATGGGCGCCTTCGACGGATCGGCGTCGGCGCTATAGAAGAAACGCGTGTCGCCAGTGGTGCCTATGCGGTGCACGAGGAAAGTCATGTGATTGTTGCCGCACCAGCCGCTCTGGTTGACGATTTCCTGCACCACGGTCTTGAGTTCCGGACTGGAGTAGGCCGTATTGGGGACCCAATCCGTCAGCCCCGAAGCCGGATTCCAAAGCGCGACCGACGCGGTTTTGGTCCGGCCGTTGATATTGTCGCTTGCGGTCGTAAAGGCCGCGCTGTCACTGGCGAGTTCCCCCCGGATGCTGATATTGGTCGCGGGGTTGGTGATGGTTTGCTTGGAGGCCGTGAATTCGATGGTGGCGCTGGTGATGGTCGCCCCCTGCGGGATGCCGACGTTGGTGAAGCGCAAACCCACCTTTTCGTTTTGATTGACGTCCCAGGGACCGGGCTCGAAAGTCACGTCCAGCACGGGATGGTTGGAGACGGTGCTGCCGGCGCCCGCCTCGGTATAAGCCGAACGGCTGGTCGGGCCGTCGTGGGTGGTCATGAACACCATGTCGCCGGCGGGGACGGGGACGGCATTGGGGAGAACGCCGATCAAGGCGCCGTCGTCATTGCCCTTGTCGCCGGTCATCGAGGTCTTGGTGGACTCCACCATCGTGTCCAGGGTGGTGTTTGCCAACGCATTTGTCGCGGTACCACTGGGAAAGTTGCTGATGGCGTATACCGAGGTATTGTCGGGGGTCGTTGCCCAGTTGGTGCCCGGTGGATTGATGGTGGCGACTTTAGTGCTGCCGCTATAATTGCCGATAGTCTTGGATTGTCCTTTGCCGGTACCGCTGGTGATGGTGATGGTCATGCCTGTGTAAAAGTTGTTTGTGCCAGATGCAGTTGTCGCCAGTTTGATCGTTGAAGATGAGCTACCACTTTGAGCAGTGCCGAAGATTGCAGTAGGCGGCGACCAGCCGTTGACAGCTGTGGCGGGAGGACCGGGCGGATTGGGACAGCCGCCGCTGCCGGAAGTACCGTCCGCGTAATTCAGGGAAAGGGCCGCACCGGGAGTAAAGATCATTACGCCGCTGCAGACGATTTCCTGCACGATGGGAGAAAGGTCGGGGGTGGTATAGGTCGTGCCGCTGTTCCAGTCCGGCATGTCCCAAGCCACCGAGGCGGTGGTTCCGGCCACGGCTGCGCGGTGCGAGATGTCCGAAGTGTTGCCCAGGACGAACGGCACCTTGCTGTTGATGGCGTATTGCGAGGTGGTGTCCGGCGTGGTCGTCCAGTTGGAGCTGACGGTGGCGACCTTGGTGCCGCCGTTGTAGGCGCTGATGGTGCGGACCTGCCCGGCGCCGGTGCCGCTGGTGATGGTGATGGTCGCGTTGTTGTAAAAGTTCGTGGTGGCTGATGAGCTTAAGGCCAGTTTGATCGTGCTGGAGGTGCTGCCGCTCTGGGCAGCGCCGGTGGTGTTCATGGCGTCGGTCTGGCCGAAGTAGTGGACGATGTTGTCACCGGAATCACTGCCCTTGGCCTTGTAGGTGATGTGCGCGTCCACGATGCGGGCGCCGCGGGGAATCGCCAGATCGGTGAACCGCAGTGCGTTGATCTGGCTGCTGTCGAAGTCGAGAGAGGTGCCGGTGTTGACACTGCCGGAACCCAGATCCTGCTCGCGAATGTCATTGCAGTTGTTGCTGTTGCCCCGGCAATCGTTGCTGTTGCTGCCGTTGATGACACCGTAATCATAGGCGGTCGCCGTCGATTGCCAGATCGTGCAGGTGTTGGCCGGCTCACCTGTGGCGTTGGCCTTGAAGATGTTGCTTGAAGACCCCGTGGATCCCACGAAAGACCCCAGCGGGTTGCTTACATTAGTCAGGCTGCCGAAGGGACAGGTCGTGCCGGTGTTGGTGATCAAATTACCCAAAACGAGGTTGGTGTCATTGAGTCGTACCGCGTTGATGGGATTGCTGGTGGTGTTGTCCAGATTTTCCTCGGCGTCGTCATTGACGGCGGTGATGCGCGTGTTGACGACATTCGCTGCGGCGCTGCCGCCGTTCTCGATGACGTTCGCGTCGGCATCGAGATCGGCGACGGGGAAGAGGATGGGACCGCCGACGTCGGTGAACCGCATCAGGCCGACATTGACGTTGCTCAGGTTGTCGAGCAGCGTCTTGACCGCGATCTGCATGTTCTGCATGCGCGACAGATTGGTCGTTGTCGAATCGAGGTCATCGACGGTGGTCGACATGCTGCCGGAGGTGTCGAGGATCAGCAGCACGTTCGGCTGCACCGTGCCGTTGCCACCGCCGGCGCTGCCCGTGTAAATCTCGACGTCGTCGGCGGCGGCGGGAAGAGCGGAGAGCGTCCCGACGAGAAGTGCCGCCGTCGTGCACAGCAGGCGCTGGGGGAATTTCGCGTTCATAGACAGTTCCTCAAGTTCATCTCTTGGCCACCTGATAGGCGCCCTCGTTGAGTACAGTGCCGGCGCCGCTCGTCGTGGTGCTGGTGGACGACAGGTTGAAGTAATAGAAGGCAAAACGGGACGCATCCCAGCCCGAACCGCGGGCAGGCGGGGTTTGCTGTACAAACACCGAGTTATAGGTGGTGCTGGCGTTGTACGTTCCGATCGTTTGCGGAGCGCTGGTGCACAATGCGGCCGTCGTGCAGGAGGTATTAAAAGAGTTGGAATCGGCCAGCGCCATGGACAGGCCCGATTCCGCCGTCTGGAAGGCACGGTTGATCTCCTGGACGTTGGCGGCCATGCGTTCCTCCATCGAATTCATGTTCATGGCGGTGACGGCGAGCAGCGTCATGACGGCCAGCAGGATCAGCGCAATAATCAACACCGCGCCCCGCTGGGCGCGCGGCAATGATCGGTGGGGCAGGGGCATCATCGTGCAGGCTCCTTGTGTGCTCAGTTCATCCGGTTTCGCAACTGGACGGTGGTGGTATACACGCGGCGCCGGTAGCGGTCGTTCATGGGGCCGTAAGTCCCGTTCAGCACCGTGTAAGTCTTGCCGTCGATGTCTATGCCGTAGGGTTGCGGAGTTCGGGCGACCAGCCCGATCTGCACGCTGACGACATTGGCCCAGTTGGTGACGGCGTCGGCCTGCTGGTAGACGTCGGCTATCTTGTCGCCGCTGGTGTCCTCGCCATACAGGATCTCCATGTGTTCTATGCCCTCCGCCAGCGGCGCGCCGGCGCCGCCGCCGACGGCGCGGCACAGATTGCGGGCGCCGGTGGCGTCGGCGGTGGTGTTGTCGCAATCGTCGTCGCCGATGTAATAGTGATATTCCCTGTAGCCGCCGCGGGACACCAGCGCGAAGGGGTCCTTGTAGGACTCGCACAGCGCCCCCGCCGCCGCGCTGCAGACGCCGTCATTGACCGCGGAACCGCCCGTGTGCTGGATCAGCATGGTGCCGGGATAGGCGCCGGGGGCGGTGACGCCGCTCACCGCGAAGATATCGGTGCTGACGCAGTCGGAAACGCCGATGACATCCCCCGCATTCACCACCTTGCTGGATGTGGGCGCGGTGACGCTCACAACGGCGTTTAAATCACCGCTCATGTCGGCATTCACATTCAGCATGTCGGTATCGAGATAGCGCACGGTGATGCCATCACCGCCGCCGGTCACGGCGGATGGCGCGGCGGCGGTCGTGGGATGCCACTTGCCGCCGGCCTCGGAACTCTCCCAACCTTCGATCACATTGACGAAATCATAGGCGGTGGCCGTGTGGTTATGCACCGCCGTACCGTCGTGCGAACAACCGACGTACCCGGCCAGGCGGATGTCGCGCGTCAGCATGTCCAGCGCGAAGCGGGCGTTCTCCTGCAACCTGCTCATTTCCTCCTGCTCGTTGTAGGAGCGTTTGTTGCCGACGAAGATGGAAACGGTGACCGCCATCAGGATCAGGGCGATGACGATCGACACCATGACCTCGATCAGCGTCAATCCCGCGCTGTGGCGCGGCAATGTCATTTCACTGCGGGAGAGGTTCATGGCTGGAAGGTGTAGTTGACGTTGTGTTGCTGGTTCTCGCGGTCGGTCCAGGAAAGGGTGACCGTGTACTGGCTGCCCGTTGTGGTGATGCTGCTCGTGCTGCCGGGCGGCAGGGCGAAATCCACCTCATTGTTCCAGCAGCCGAGATCGTTGGCGGCCGAGGCGGCCAGGGTGTAATCGCAGGCATTGCCACCTGCCGGCGTCTGGGCGGTGTAGTTGGAAACATAATTCGCGGCGTTTGCCCGGTTTATCCGCATGCGATCGATGATGTCATAAGCCAGCGTGCTGACCTGGCTGCGCAGGTAGGAATCATGGTTGTATCTCATGCCCTGGACGATCAAGGCCGCGATGCCGAGCATGCCGATGGCGAGCACCAGAACCGCGACCAGCACCTCGATCAGGGTGAATCCCGCCATCGACGCGGTCGTAATGGGGTGTTCCGGGCGGTGGTTCATGTCGTTTATGGGCACATGTACGAAGTGTTGGTGTGGGGCCGGCCGGTGCCGGATACGACCACCTGCCGGCCGTTCACGCCGGGGCGGTCATCGCAGATATTGAAATTGGCGGCGAAATCGATGAAGCCCGTCGATGCGTAATTCAACTGGGTATAGGGCCCGGCGGTTTCCGTGATGGTGGTGGTGCTGCAGGACAAATCCTCGGTGCGAAGCACGGTGCCGGCCGAGTTCTTGATATCCCATCCGCTGTTCCAGTCGCCGCCTTTCGCTTGAATCGTGACGGTGTTATGTTGCTTGACCGCCTCGATGCGCGCCAGCGCAAAACTCGACACCAGCTTGTTGGCGTAGGTGGTCAGGCAGTTGTTTTTGACGAACACCGTATAGCTCGGTATGGCAAGCATGACGAGAATGGAACCGATCAGGATCACGGCCATCAATTCAATAATGGAAAAACCGCACTGTGCGCGCATGCAGGAAGTGTAGCATCGCGACTTCGCATGTCATGGCCGTCCCGATAAGCGGTGGCAACGGACCGATGAGCGGTCGTCTTTTGACCGGACCCGGGCTGGATTTGTGACACAGTGCCGCTTTCCCGGCGTTTGTGTCTATAATTGAACGCCGCCGGATGCCAAATCCCGGCCATCAAAACCGAACAACCTTGGGAGAGTCTGCCGATGAGTAAGGAACAAGATGCCGTTTTCTTCCGCAACTTCGCGCTGGTGCTGGTCTTGTTGACGGTGTTCGGTTTTATTGCCGCGTTTCTGGGTCGAACGTTGGCCCCCCAGGCCGACAGGGGGCAAGGCCCCGCCGCACCAGCCGCTGCCGCGAGCTCCGGCGGCAGGCATGAGTAATATCGGGGAGTAATTCATGAGCAAGGAGCAGGACGCGGCTTTTTTCCGCACCCTGGCACTGGTGCTGATGTCGCTCGTCGTGTTCGCCGTGGCGGCGGCGTTCCTGGGCCGCTATTTGGGCTCGATGGCCGAGCGCGACACGGGTGACACCGTGGCGCAACGCATCGCGCCGGTGGGAGAGGTGAACACCGATCCCAACGCCAAATTGACCGCCGCCCTGCCGGTCGCCAGTCCCGCGACCGAGGTCGCGGCAGCTGCCGCGCCGGCGGCTACTGCTGCTGCGAGCGGCGATCCCGGCAAGCAGACCTACGACACCGTCTGTTTCGCCTGCCATGCCGCGGGCGTCATGAACGCACCCAAATTTGGCGATAAAGATTTGTGGGCGCCGCGCCTGGCCAAGGGCAGGGACACGCTCTACGAGCACGCGCTCAAGGGCTTCAACCTGATGCCCGCCAAGGGCGGCAACGCCGCCCTCTCTGATGATGTGGTCAAGGCCGCGGTGGACTACATGGCCAGCGCCGCGGGCGGCGAAGCCAGGGCGCCGGCAGCCGAACAAGCGCCGCCCGCCGCACCACCCGCGACGGCGGAAACAAAAGCCACCGCCGCAACGAATGAATCAGCCCCCGCGCCCGCCGCCGACAAGGGCAAACATATCTATGACACCGTTTGTTTCGCCTGCCACGCCGCGGGCGTCGCGGGAGCGCCCAAGTTCAGCGACAAGGCCGCCTGGGCACCGCGCATCGCGCAGGGCAAGGACACGCTTTACAAACACGCATTGGAGGGTTTCTTCGGCAAGAACGGCCTGATGCCGCCCAAGGGCGGTCGCGCCGACCTGCCGGACGAGGATATCAAGGCCGCCGTGGATTACATGGCCGGCGCCGCGCAATAATATCTGTGAGGCTCTGAATAAATCCATCCTGGACTTTTCAGAGTCGGGAAACAAAAAGCGTGGATTTTGTTTCCCCTCCGTTTTCCAGCAGTAACACGCCGCTGAAAAACGCCAGTACCTCCCTGTACCGGTATTCTCGAATTTTCCCCGCGCCTTCAGGACTTTTTCAGCAGATCCTAAGGTTGGCGTAGGCGGCCATCAGCCATTTGGTGCCGGCGCGTTCGAAGTTGACCTGCACGCGCGCGTGCGCGCCTTGTCCCTCCAGATTCAGGATCACGCCCTCGCCGAAGGTCGCGTGCGCCACCCGCCCGCCCAGGCGCAGGCCGCCGCCGGCGTCGTCGTCGCGCAATGATGGGTTGCGCGGCGTGCTGAGCTGACCGCTCATGCGCACCTCCTGCATCAGTTCCGCCGGCAGCTCGCGCAGGAAGCGCGACGGACGGGGGTAATAGTCCGAGCCGTGCAGGCGGCGGCTCTCGGCGCAGCTCAGGATCACGCGCTCGCGGGCGCGGGTGATGCCGACGTAACACAGCCGCCGTTCCTCCTCGATCTGGTTGGGGTCTTCGCTGGAGCGCTGGTGGGGAAACAGACCTTCCTCCATGCCGGCCAGAAACACCAGCGGAAATTCCAGGCCCTTGGCCGAATGCAGCGTCATCAACTGCACGCAATCCTCGTACTCGCCGGCCTGGCCTTCGCCGGCCTCCAGCGCCGCGTGGGCGAGAAAGGCCGCCAGCGGCGTCATGCCTTCCTCGATTTCGCCACCCTCGTATTCGCGCGCGGCGGTGACCAGTTCATCGAGGTTTTCAACCCGCTCTTCGCCGCGGCCGTCCTTGTCCTTGCGATAATGCTCCGGCAGGCGGCTTAAGCGGATGACCGCGTCCATCGTCTCGCCCAGCGGCAGGTCGGGCGTCTGCTGCTTCATCGTCAGGATGAGATCGAGGAAACCGCTGAGCGCGCCCAGCGCCCGGCCCGCCAGTTCCCGGTGCGCGAGCACGCGCTGCGCCGCCTTCCATAGCGAACCGTTTTCCTCGCGCGCGATCTGCCGCAGCGTGTCGAGGCTGCGCTCGCCGATGCCACGCGCAGGGAGGTTGACGACGCGCTCAAAGGCGGCGTCATCGTCGGGGGAAAACACCAGCCGGAGATAGGCCAGCGCGTCCTTGATCTCGGCGCGCTCGTAGAAGCGGAAGCCGCCGTAGACGCGATACGGCAACCCTGCCTGACGCAGCGCATCTTCGAACAAGCGCGACTGCGCGCTGGTGCGGTACAAAATGGCGCACTCGGCAAGTTTGCGGCCCCGCTCCTGCCAGAGTTCGATCTGCTCGATGCAAAAGCGCGCCTCCTCGCGATCATTGAAGGCGCTGTAGAGCTGGATCGGATCACCTTCGCCGCGCTCGGTCCACAGCTCCTTGCCCAGCCGCGCATTGTTGTGGCGGATGAGGGCGTTGGCCGCCGCCAGGATGGTGCCGGTGGAGCGGTAGTTCTGTTCCAGCCGGATCAAGCGGGTGTTCGGGAAATCCTTCTCCATGCGCTGCATGTTCTCCACGCGCGCGCCTCTCCAACTGTATATGGATTGGTCGTCATCACCGACTGCGAAGATGTTGCCGTGTTCGCCGACGATGTGGCGCAGCCAGGCATACTGGATGGCGTTGGTGTCCTGAAACTCGTCCACCAGCAC
>DATJVC010000040.1 GCA_035501935.1 Gammaproteobacteria bacterium
CGATCCTAGGATATTGTGCTGCTGTAGTTTCAAGTTCATACGCTCGAGCAACAACTGGACCATACAACTCACCATCGCGTAATTCCACGCCCCATGCAAGTTCGATTGCTCCGCGAAGCGGTTGTTGCATCGCTAATCCTAACAGGCAGTGGCTACCCGCCAGTACAAATAGGCAGTAAATCCCGTTCATTGGACACTTTACTGTCTGATCCCCCAACGAAACGAAGGAGACCAAACCATCGGACCATCTTTGAGTAGTAATACGGGTTCGCTGCAATTCATCAAAACTTGCACGTAGTTGCGGTGGCAACGCAGCTCTACGGGGCGAATTCTGTTGAGCTTTCAAAAAACCTCGCAACATCGCATCGGCTTGTCGTTGTAACGCGAAAATAGGTCCTATGCTCTCTTTCACAATTGTTAAAAACTGTTGATGTTCTTTGTCTGAGGCAAAAGATGGCAGTATGCCTTGATCAGCGAACTTAGTACGTTGTCCGAGAAGATCGATGAAACTAACTGCATAGTTACACACTGTCCAGTTGGTCGGGGTCTGATTTGCTTCTTCCGTACCCACTAACTTGATCTCATCTGTTTCAGATCCACTATTGTTTAATTTGGGATGGCTTCGATTCTGCGGTACAGCCAGCCACCGACATAAAATGATACGCCGACCACGATCAGCGTGCCGATCCTGACCAGCGGGGCGGATGACCCCAGATCGTAGAACAGCACCTTGCCTGCCGAAATGGCGAAGATGAGCAGGGAGGATTGTCCCAGCAGCTTGTCCTTCCAGCTCAGCGACGCCAGCAGACAGCCCAGCGCCAGCGCGCCCCACGCCAGTGACACCGCGATGCGGCCGGTGAACAAATGCGTGGCGGCCGCGATTGCGGCCAGATGTCCCGCGAACAGCAGCAGCGGCCACGCGCCCTTCGCCGCGTTCGCGCGGCGCGCCAAAATATAGCCGCCGTACAACTCCACGGGGTACAGGACGGAGAGTGCGTCCGCGCCGACGACCATGTGGCGATCATAGTCCGCAACGATGCGCACGTAGTTGATGACGAAGATCAGGAACACCGCCAGCCAGACGAAAACTCCCGCCGCCGAAAGCTTGCCCCTGAGCATTCCAAAAACGGCCGTTACCGGCAGTACGATGAGTCCCACCCACGGCATCCAGGCCTCGGGCACGGACTCCAGATAGCCGGCGTGGAAAATCACGATCGCGATGTAGGCGCCCAGCAGCATCCGTCCGCCGGGCATGTCGCGCCTCAATAGGGCTCGCGCGACCATATAAATGATCGCGAGCACGGCGGCGCTTCCCACCGCCACCCACGGCGCATAGGCTGGAATGTGCCGGTCCAGCAATTCGTATTGCAGCACATAGAAGATGAGCAACGCCGGCAGGTGCGCCGTGGCCGTGGATTCGTTCATCGGCGCCATGCGGCGCACGGAATAAAGCGCCGCGGTGCCGGCGAAGATCAGGAATTGCACGGCTTGGAACACCACCACAATCAGCCATTGCTCATAATGGCCGCCGTCGCGCCACGCCTGATCGAAGCCGATCAGCGCGAGGTACAGCGCCAGCAGATACACCGAGCGGGTGCCCACCCAAATCGAAAACCAGCAGAACACCACGCTCCAGCAGGAGTAATAGACGGCCAGATCGGACACGTCCAGCAGCAGGCTGCGCAGCAGAAAGGGCGCGGAATAGGTACCCGCCACGGCGAAGAAGGCATAGAGCGTGCTCTGGAACACATGGCACAACCACAGGGACAGAATGCAGATCAGCAGCACGGCGGACAAGGCGGCGGGCACGCCGATGAGCGCGTAATAGAGATGCGCGCCATAGACGGACAGGAACAGAATGACCACGCCGGCCGCCGGCAGCAGGCCCGCATAAGCGCGATCGCCCGCGCGCAGCGCCCAGCCGACGCCGATCATGGCGAAGGCGGACAACACGGCCAGCATGACCTGCCGCTCCGGCGTGAGCCAGCCGGACACCAGCGCCAGCTTGATGACGTAGGACGCCGCCAGCACCAGCGCCGCGGCCCCGCCCCACCCCAACAGTTGCGTCGCGAACGACGGACCGTGATGCTCGTCTTTTTTCGGCGCTTTGGACGTTGAAGGTTTGGAAACCGCCGGCGCGGGTGCCGTTGGTTTGCCCGGCGCCGTCGCTTCCGGTTTGAGACCGATGTGGGATTCAATCTTTTCCAGCCGTGCCTCTAACGCCGCCAGCTGCTGTTCAATCTCCGCCATGCTCCCTCCTCCCTTTAATGCGTCTTGCGCGAAGCATCCATGCGCTTACCTTCAGGTAAAGCGCTCGGTGAATGGCTCCTTCTTCCAGCCGTGGCCGAAGCGCCGCAACGCCTGATAGACCGCAAAGCGTTGAACGCTGGTCGCGCCCAGATCGGCCATCGCTTCATTGGCCAGGATGTTGTCAGCATCCTTGCGCGTCAATGCCGTCTGACCGCCATCTTCCAGCGTGACCACTCCTTCATATTGATAGAGGACGTCATGCACCCAGCCGCCGAGTTCTATGCGGGGGTCGTCGCTGGCCATGAAGATCGACCATGCAAACTGGGGGATCGACGCGAGATCCGAGACATATCCCTGTGGCACCGTGATGATACCGCCCGCGATGTCACTGCGGAATCGCAGCGGCACCTGGAGGACGAACAGCGCCACGCCGAGCGGCTTGCCTTCAGCCTGCAATTTCCACGGCGCCAGTTGCAATGATACATCGCCATCAATATCGAAGAAGCGGTTGGGCATTACTGCCTCCGGCCGGGCGTGGCCTCGCTGTTCACTTCTTCCGCCCGGCGCGGGCGATGGCTTTGGGATCGGCGCGCTTGAGCCTTTTCGCGGCGCGCTGTTCGCTGCGGTGGCCGCGTCGATCTTCGCGCTTGAATGCCTTCTTCTTGGCCTTGGAACCGTAGATCTGCTTCCACTTGCCGTTTTTGAAGATGATCTGGTAGCCGCCGGACAGGATCTGGAACGGCTCCCTGATCTTTTTCATCTGATCGAACTGCACTGAGCCCGGTTTGTGGAAGGCCTCGAAGTACGCCGGGAACACGAAGTCCGTCATCGGGACGCCCTTGACCGGGAAGCTCAGCGCCTCGACCGGATCGGCGCTTTCGTAGGCGTACATCAGATCCGGATCGGGGCCGGTGGTCATCATGTTGATGGCCGGGTCCACCAGCATCTCCACCAGTTCATGCGAGGCCGATACGCTCACCAGATCCTTGTTCTCCAGTGTCGTTTTCACAAAGACTTTGGCCTCGGGCAGGCCGTCCGGCGTGAGATCGTGGTAGGCGAGCGCGCCGGGTTGGTCGGCATCGTCGAGGAACACCATCGCCCAGGCGCCCTTGATGAAGCCTTCAGACTTGATGAGCTTCGCGGGCGTGCCCCAGACGGGCGCGACGTACTCGTCGATGAACACCTGCATGGCGGTAATGAGTTTGTCGAAGTTGACGCCCAGTTTTGTCTTCGCCTTGTTGAAGCAGGCAATGGTGGGCACGCCGCCCTGATTGAACGCACCGCGTAGTGGTTGTTTGCCTGCGACGCGGGGCGGTCTGCCGGCGGAGCGGCGCGGTTTGATCGCGCGGCGGGCCGTTTTTTCCGCCACCGGCGGACGCGTTGTCTGCGCCGGCCTGGCGACAGGCAGCGGTTCCACCGCGATTTCAAGGATGATGAGTTCGGTCGCGGGCAGGTCTTGCAGCTTGGCGAACAGCGCTTCGAAGGCCTGTTTGCTGCCGCTGATGGAATCCTGGCCCATGGTCTGACCGAGTAGAATGCAGCCCCCGGCGTCCTTGTCGGCATCGCCGGGGTGGATGTAGACGCCCTCGAAATTCGGCACGTTCACCAGATGCGGCAACAGCCGCTGGAACCGTGAGGAGAAATCGACCACCACGTCATAGGCCCCCGCGGGAATGACCCCGGCGCCGCCGATCTTTTCAGATGTCAGGCATTCATATTCACCATTGACGTACAGTTCACCGATCGCGCCCTTGTCAGTGAATTCCTTGCGTATGAGTTTTAATTCCATATTTTTATTTTCCTCGAGTCAGAAATTCAGGTTTGCATCATGAAATGGCATGGCAGTCATCGGCGCGCATAAATCCCGCCGCTCGGATGCAGTGGATGATTTCCTCCATGGAGATGAAAGCCATCGGGCGGCACTTTGCCCCTTTCATCAGAAGCTTTTATTCTAAATTTTGCGATCAGCCTACTCCTGTCATTATTAAAAATCACCGGCTTTTCAGGTTCAAGGGCGTTTCACCTGCAAACGATGCGGTGCCGCGTGAATTCAGCTCTGACATATTTTTTATGGGGTTATCGTGAACCCCTGCAAAAACATGTGAAGTTGCCACCTTATTCACTGACTCACGATTGCCCCATGACCGTGCGCTTGGTTCATTGACAGGCTGGAAAACACCTTGTTGCGCCGCACAAATTAAACGCTACAATGACATTGCATCACACTGCCCAATCACAACAGCGCGAAGGGGGACGTATGGAGATCAAAGACAAAGTGGCTGTGATTACAGGCGCCGGCAGCGGCATCGGCTGCGCCCTGGCGACGGAACTGGCCGGGCGCGGAATGAAGGCGATCGGCCTGATCGACCTCAGCGACGGCCTTGCCGAGGTGTGTGCAAAGATCAACAAGGAAACCGGCAGGGCCGTGGCGCATCCCTTCAAGGGCAACACCACGGACGTGGAGTTTCGCAAGCAGGTCTTCGACGCGATGGAGTCGCAGCACGGCACGGTGACGATTTGCGTGCCGGCCGCGGGCATCACCCGCGATGATCTGGCGGTCAGGGTCGACAAGGCCACCGGCAAGGCGCGCGTCTATCCCGTCGAAAACTTCCGTCTCGTGCTCGAAGTGAATCTGGTGGCGCCCGTGTACTGGGCGATGGAGATGGTGGCCCGCATCGCCGAGGATCGGCTGCGCAAGGGCCTCAAGCGCTGGACGCCGTCGGAGCGGATCCAGGGTACGGTGGTGTTCATCGGCTCCATATCGTCACAGGGCAACAAGGGTCAGATTTCCTACGCCAGCACCAAGGCCGGCCTGGAGGGCGCCGCCGCGACGCTGACGAAGGAGGCGATTTTCCACGGCGTGCGCTGCGGCGTGATCCATCCCGGCTTCACCGACACGCCCATGGTCCGCGCGCTGGGCGCCGAATACATCGAACGCAACATCCTGCCGTTCACTCAACTCGGCCGGCTGATCCGCACGGAGGAAATCGCCGATGCGATCTGCTTCATGATCTCGAACTCGGCGGTGAGCGGCGAGTTGTGGGCGGACGCGGGCTGGCACCCCTCGCCGGCTTAAGTCCGGCAGCACTCCAGTACCAGCCGTTTCCGGTGGCCTCACCGTGGAATCCGCTCACCGCGAGCGGGGCCGGGAGATATCTGAACGGTTTTATCGTGCTGCTTTGGTTCGCCAGCCTGTTTTTAAATGCGCATCTGAGCGAATAGCCGCGCTGCTCAATTCGTATTGCTGGTCGTCAGCGGCTTTGAGCTTCTCTCGCTCAACCGGGTGATGAAGCCATCCATGCCGTATTGCTGTATTTCCGTATCCACCCCCGTGCGGAACGTCACCACGATGCTGACACCGTCCGCCAGGACGTCGTAGACCTTCCAACCCCCATCCGTCTTGATCATCCGGTAATCGATGTTGAGCTGTTGTTTACCGGGCACCGATATGCGGGTGCGCACGACCGCCAATGCCGGGTCGTCGCCGTGCGTCGTCTGCAGGTATGCGATGCTCACGTCGGTATAGTCGGAAACATTGATGGCGTAGGTCCGCAACAGCAGCCGCTTGAAATTGTCGATGAATTGCTGCTGCTGCTCGGGGGTCGCCTCGCGCCAGTGTTTGCCCAGGATCAAGCGCCCGGAACGCACGGTATCCACGTGCGGCGATACGATCTGATCGACGAGTTCAACGGCGTGATTGGGGTCGCTGTCGATGATCGCCTTGTCGCGCAGCACCGCCGTTCGCAGGTCTTCCACCGTGCCGCGGATAACGGCCTGCGGATCGCCGGAACCATCCGCCGCCGCGTTTGCGGCGACGGCAAACACAGTTGCGGCAAACAGCATCAATAGTCGCGAAAAAACAAGCTTGGCCATGAGTTTTATTCCTTGGGAAAATCTGAATGAACCTGCGGGTCTTTCTTGCACGGATACATTTCTAATAGACAACAAATACGGCGGGGAGTTTAACCGTTCATATTCGCGGGATACCAGCCGATTACTGCGAAGCGTATCACAATTACGGAAGTGAATTGCACCCGCCAAGGCTCAAATATCAATGGCCGATAACTGAATTTTTGGTTATTTTCTCCACCGATTCATGCTGTATATTACTAAAAAACGGAGGATTAAGTATGCGCAAAACGATACGAAGGCGCACGCGGCGTTCTTCATCGTTACGACCCGGGCGCAAAGCCGGTGCCCGTTCTGCGACCGTCGCAATGGCCCTGCTTATCGGCTCGCGCAAGGGCGCATTCATACTGCATGCCGGCCCCGGACGCCGTGACTGGCGGACCGTCGGCCCGCACTTCCTCGGCCACGCCGTGCACCACATCGTGCTGGACCCGCGCGATGGCCGCACCCTGCTCTGCACGGCGCACGCGGGACATCTCGGACCGACCCTGTTTCGTTCCACCGATCGCGGCAAGTCCTGGCAGGAGTCGAAGAAACCGCCCGCCTTCGCCAAGGCCCCGGAAGGTGAAACCGGCCGTTCCGTCGATCATGTCTTCTGGCTGGCGCCCGGCCATGCCAGCGAACCCGGGGCATGGTATGCCGGCACATCGCCGCAAGGTTTGTTCCGTTCCGAGGACGGCGGCGTCACCTGGGAGGGGGTCGCGGGGTTCAACGCGCATCCCAAGCGACCGGCCTGGTGCGGCGACGGGCAGCAGGCGGCGCCGGACGGCGCCACCCTGCATTCGATCATCGTCGATCCACGCGATCCAAAACATCTCTACATCGGCCTGTCCTCCGGCGGCGTCTTCGAAAGCACCGACGGCGGCCGCGACTGGGCGCCGATCAACCGAGGCTGCCGCGCCGATTTCATACCGGTGCCGGATCCGGAATACGGCCATGACGTGCACTGCATGCGACTGCACCCGCTCGCCCCGGATCGCCTGTACCAACAAAATCACTGCGGTATCTATCGCATGGACCGCGCCGAAAGCCGCTGGGTGCGCATCGGCGAGCGCATGCCGAAAAAGATCGGCGACATCGGCTTTCCGCTGGCGCTGCATCCGCGCGACCCGGACACGATGTGGGTGTTCCCCATGGATGGCTCGACGGTCTGGCCGCGCGTCAGTCCCGGCGGCAAGCCGGCGGTTTATGTCTCGCACAACGGCGGCGGCAGCTGGCGGCGCCAGGATCGCGGCCTGCCGGTCAATCAGGGCTGGTTCACTGTCAAGCGCCAGGCGATGTGCGCGGATCGGCACGATCCGGCCGGTGTGTACTTCGGCACGACGGGGGGCGAGTTGTGGGCCAGCACGAATGAAGGCGAAAAATGGAACTGCCTCGTCCGTCACCTGCCGGAGATCTATTCGGTCGAAACAGCGGTATTCGCGTGATGCGGGTGCTCATTCCTTCGCAACTTCAGGATTACACGCGCAACGAGAGCCAGGTCGAGGCCAGGGGCGGTACCGTTGGCGAGATTCTGGATGATCTTGACCGGCGGTTCCCCGGGATCCGGTTCCGGATCATCGATGAGCAGGATCGCATCCGCAGACATCTGCGCGTTTTTATCAATGAAGAACAGACCCATGCCCTGGAAACACCGCTGAAGCCAGATGATCGCCTGATTATCCTGGGCGCCCTGAGCGGCGGCTGACCTCCAGCACGCGAAACAATTTCGACAGTTCGAAAAAAATGAATGTCGCAAGGCCGGCAATGAGGCATAAGGCCAGATCGGACGGACGCAGCTCGCCGAACAGGAATAAATTGCTGAGCGCCGGCAGATAGAGAATCAGTCCCAGCAAGGCCGCGGCCCCGATCGTGATCCACCAGAGCGCGGCATTTGGCACGCCCAGCGTGGCCAGCGCCGGGCGCGACCACGAGCGGTTGGCGAAGATCAGGCCGATGCTCGCCAGCACCATGGTCGTGAAAGTCAGCGCCCGGGCCTCATTCGCCCCCCGCCCCGTCATCAGCGCCACCGAGAATATCGACAGGACGACGGCAAGCAATACGAATCCCTGCGTAAAACTGCGCTTCAGGATCCCGCGGTCGAACAGCCGCGCGGATGCGGATCGCGGCGGCCGCCGCATGACATCGGCCTCTTCCGGTTCGGCCTCGAACACTATGGAACATGCGGGATCGATGATGAGCTGCAGGAAGAGGATATGCACGGGCATCAGCACAATCGGCCAGCCCATCATCACCGGGATGAGGGACATGCCGACAATCGGAACGTGCACGGCGATGACGAAAGCGAACGCCTTTCTCAGATTGTCGAAAATGCGGCGTCCGAGTTTCACTGCGCTGACGATCGAGGAGAAATCATCGTCCAGCAGCACCAACGACGCGGATTCGCGCGCCACATCCGTTCCACGTCCGCCCATGGCAATCCCGATGTGTGCCGCCTTGAGCGCCGGCGCATCGTTTACGCCGTCGCCGGTCATGGCAACGATTTCACCATCGGCCTTGAATGCATCCACCAGACGCAGCTTCTGCTCGGGAACCACGCGGCAGAATATGTGAGCAGTTTTGATGCGTTGCTGCAGCTCGGAATCACCCAGCATGCCGAGTTCCGGCCCGGTAATGACGCCATCCCGGCCATCAAGGCCGATCTGCCGGGCAACGCTGAGCGCCGTTGCGGGATAATCGCCGGTGATCATCACCACCCGCAGCCCCGCCCTCAGGCTTTCCGCAATGGCGGCGGCGGCCGTGGGCCGCAAAGGATCGTCGAGTGCGATGAGACCGAGCAGGCGAAACTCAAAATCATGCTGGATTTCAGGCAGGGTCTGGTGAACGAACACCGCCTTGGCGACGCCCAGCACCCGCAGACCCTGTCCGGCCAGGATGTTGACGCGCCGGGTCAACACAGCCGTGTCGGCGGCGTTCAGATGGCAGAGATCGGCGATGGCCTCAGGAGAACCTTTGGCCGCAATGACATAGTGCCTCCCGCCGGGCGATCGCCAGACCCGCGACATCGCCAGCAAATCCCCGGAGAGTGGATAGTCCTCAACCAGCTGCCAGTCGGCGTGCAGGTGCTCCGTCTGCGCGAGCAGTTTGAGCCCGGATTCGCGGATCGCCTTCTCCGTGGGGTCGAAGGGATCCCGGTGGCTCGCCAGCACTGCGAATTCCAATGTTTCGTGAAACTCCTCGGGGAACAGCTGCCCGGAGGATTGCGCGACATCAAACAGCCGGTCGCCGACGGCGAGCTGTGCGAGCGTCATGCGATTCTGTGTCAGCGTGCCGGTCTTGTCCACGCATAAGACCGTGGCGGCGCCGAGCATTTCCACGGCGGGAACGCGCCGGGTCAGCACCTGCTCTTTTGCAATACGCCAGGCACCGAGGCCCAGAAAGATGGTCAACACAACCGGCAACTCTTCGGGCAGAATTGCCATGGCAAACGTGAGACCGGCCAGAAAACCGTTCAGCGGATCCGCGCGCGCCACGCCGTACCATAGCGCGATGCCAGCCGCCAGAGCGGAGCCGAACCATGCCACGCGTTTGACCACCTGCGTGATCTCGCGTTGAATACGGGTTGCCTCCGGCGCAATGGACGCCAGCGACTTGCCGATGTGGCCCATGGCCGTGCCGTCGCCCGTCGCCAACACGCGTGCGAGGCCCTTGCCCTGTGTCACCAGTGTCCCCGAAAACACGAAGGATGAATCGTCGCCGCCGGGCCGCCCCATGGTCATCTGCGTCTCATCACCGGCCAGTTTGCGGACCGGCACCGACTCACCGGTCAACAGCGATTCGTCGACGGTGAGGCTCTTGCTCTCCAGCAACATGCCATCCGCCGGAACGCGATCTCCCTCGGAGAGGACGACAATGTCGCCGCGCACCACCTCACGGCCGGCGATGCGGATCTGCACGCCGTCGCGGATCACCAGCGCGCGCGGGCTGGAAAGATCGCGCAAGGCCTCGAGAGTGCGCTCAGCCTTGCGTTCCTGGATGAAGGTAATTCCCATCACCACAAAGACGAAGGCCAGGAGCATCAGGGCTTCCTGTCTGTTGCCGAGCAGCAGGTAAATGGCACCGCAGGCCACCAGCAGCAGGAACATCGGTTCCCTCGCAACATTGATCGCAATCGCGAAAACGCTGCGCGGTCTGGCCGAGGGAAGTTCGTTGTAACCCTCGAGTGTCAGCAGCTCGGCCGCCCGGGAGGCGGTCAGGCCGCGTGGAGATGAGATGGGAGAGCCCGGGTTCATCCTTTTGTCCTGGCTGTTCAACTGTGGGATGACTCTGCGCTAAACTGAAATGCGCCGGCTATTCTGCACTCCGGCCCCGTCAATGCGCCAGCGATCGGGATCAAACGCCCGGATCATAATGACATGCCGCAAACAACCAAACACACCGCCGCCTTTTTGCGCATATTGCTGCTGGGCGCGCTGACGTCCGCGGTGGTCCTGCTGCTTCGTTATCAACTCGTCGAACCGGATGACATCGCCCAACTATGTCTCCGCACCAACGCGCCGGCATGGTGTGGCGCCAGGCAGTGGGTCGTGCTGGGATTTGCCTGGAACGCCTATGGCTGGGCAAGTCTTGTATTTGCAATCACGGCCATTTTGACCCGTTCGGCCGCGGCCGCCACCGTCGGATTGATCCTGGGCCTGACGGGCGCTTTACTTTACCGCTACTTCCCGGCCGGGCTGGGATTGTTGTTGAGCGCGCTGCTGCTCTCCCGCCTCTGGGCGCCGCCAGTCACAGGTGCCGCCCGCGAGCAGGAGGCACAACGCCGCCCATGACCAGGCGGCGCAGTTGAGACCTCGTTCAACCGCGATGAGGAGCAGCCCGGCCAGCGGCAGCCACCACACCATCAACAGTTCCTCCGGCGCCAGTCGCGCGCGTGAAACCGTATCGCGCGCCCTTATCGCCTCCACGAGCGCGATGCTCGTCACCGGCAGGACCAGCAGCGTTATGGGAAAATTCCGGTAACGTCCATCCAGCACCAATCCCAGATTCAGATACGACATTCCGGCCAGCAATCCGAAGCGGAGCAATCCCAGCATCCGCGACATGGACCATTGACCACCATGGCGGAAGACTGCGATCGTTTCCCCGATGCTTGCGATGCGCGGCAATGCTGCACGTCCATCCAGCCATGACTTGAACGCCGAAAGTATCAATAGGAATGCCAGCCACCCCCATGCGGTGCCTGCGCCCGACAGTAGCCACTCGATGGCATCGCGGCTGTCATTGGCAAGATAATCATACTGCGCCGTCAGCGTGGCGCCGGTGATCACACCGGCGGTTGCCAGGAGGATCATCGCCGGCCGGCCGGCGCGCGGAGGAATGCCGGCGCCGGCGATCATGAAGAGCAGCGCCGCCGCCAGCGCAGCTTGAAGGCCGCGTTGCCAGTCTTCCACTTCGCGCACCGGACCCTGCAAACCGTACTTGGCTTCGCCCCGGGCGTCATACAAGCCCCAGAAGCCGCCGACCGTTCCCTCGGCGAGACGTTTCCAGGGCTGGTCGTAGGCCTCGATCAGGTTGTAGTCGAGCTGATGATCCGCGGCGTAGCGTGTGAATTCGCGTATATAACGTGCGGCATTGATCCGCGAAGGCACGGCGCCCGCGCGGGGCCGCCCGGCGGTGGGCCAGCCGGTCTCACCGATGAGCACGTGCTTGCCCGGGAATTGCCGCGAAGTCTTCGCATACACCTCGCGCGTGTGATCGAGAGCCGCGTCCACGGAAACGGGATTATTCTCCCAGTAGGGCAGTATGTGTATGGTAATGAAAGACACCGCACCGGCGAGGCCGGGGCGCCGCAGCCAGAATTCCCAGACATCGGCATAGCTCACCGGTAGATGCGTGGCGGCATGAACGCGCTCGAGATAGCCGCGCAATGCCGCTTCCGATTGCTCATGCCGCAGCAACACCTCGTTGCCGACGATGATGGCCTTGATGACATCCGCATTGTCCCCCGCCAATCGTGTCGCGATGCGGATTTGCATCTCGTTGTCCGCCGCATCCGGGCCAATCCATACGCCGAGCAACACTTTCATTCCGTATTTACGGGCGACGGCGGGCACGGCGTCCATGCCGCGGGTCACGGCGTAGGTGCGCACGCATCGGAAACGATTCGCCAGGCGCCGCAGATCGACATCGATTTGCGCCGGCGTGATTTCGGCGCCCGGTGCCTCCGGCTGCCAGGCTGGCGTGTAGGATACGCAGGCCAGCCTGCCCTCCGGCGCATTAGGCAGCTCGACGGGCCGTCCCAACTGCCACCAGCGCAGCACGCAAAGCAGCGCCGCCGCGCCAAAGACGACGAGCACGACGATCTTGCGGCTCGAATACTCCACCGGAGGTAACGGTTATTTTTTCTTCAGCAACGAAGCGAGGCCGGCGAAGGGCTGAAAGGTCGCAGCCTTCGGCTCGCGCACGCCGGCTGTCGAATCACCACCGCCGTAACGCACCTGATCGACGTGGCGCATATGCTCCTGGTCGTGACAATAGAGACAGAGCAGTTCCCAGTTGCTGCCGTCGGGCGGATTGTTGCCGTGGTTGTGATCGCGATGATGCACCGTGAGTTCATGCAGGTTCTCGCGCGTGAATTCGCGCCCACAGCGGCCGCAGATCCACGGATAAAGCTTCAACGCCTGTTCGCGATACTCCTGTTCGCGCCGTTCGCCGTAACGGCGCGCCTCGTGGACCAGTTGGTCCAGTTTGCTCCGACCCTGTTCCTTCTTCTCGCCTTTCATCATCGCAACAACGCTGTAAAAAAGTGGATTCTCAGCGAAACGCCTTTTTCATGCATTGATCGCGGGCGTCAGCGGCGGCGGCGGCCAGCTGCTGCTTTTCCGGCGGCATCGATCGATAGGCGGGATCGTTTCCGTCCCGGGTCACCAACACGATATAGTCGTCGAACGTCAGGTCCAGGCTCAGCCTGCCATTCAGGCAATTGCAGAACCGCTGGTGGCCAAAGGAGCTGAGGCACGCGGCGTGACGTTCGTCTGAAATCTTTTTCAATTCCGCCAGGGTATCGAGCGCCTTGAAGCCGGGGTCGGTTGCAGGAGTGCCGCCCCTGGCCACGGGCCGGTTTTCAGCTCCGGGCTCCTCCGCCGCGACGGCGGCAAATACCAGGACGAACATGGATACGGCGACGGCGTCGGCGAGATGCGGCATCACCAATACAACCACCAGGTACCCTCGGAACGGATGGCGTGCCCTTGCAGTGTGATGCGGGCATCGAGCGGATTGCCCGGTTCGATATCGGGCATCGGCGCGATTTGATGCACGGTGTGTCCGGAATGAACAACCATTCCACCTGGAACATAGCGATGCACTGCCGGCGCGGTGGAATGCACCCTTTTCGCGATTTCGTCTATCGGCAGGCCGCGCACCTTTTCATAGCGGATATCCCAGGTATGCAGGCCGCCGCCGCCACGCGGCAGCACGATGCTGGCGGTGAACGAAATGGGCTTCTCAAAATCCGGGTGCGGGTGGTCGCGCCAGTCGATAAGCTGGTATTGCAAATCCACGTGAATGGAGGCGATGGACTGCCGGAACAGCGGTGTCGGCATGAATATGTGGAATCCCGGCCGGCCCGCGCGCCGCTCGAAGGCGCAGGCCCCGCCCAGATGCTCCGCCAGTGATTTCGATAATTTGGCGTATAGCCACTCGAAGTCCTTCTCCAACAGCGGGTTCAACCGCGCGGCCTTGTCGTAATAGCACTTTTTCCTTGCGGCTGGATCGGTGGCGTCGAGGTAGCTTGCCGCACCGAGGGTGTAAAAGGGCGCTTCCGCGTGGCGCTGTTCCCAGTGCGTGCGCAGGGCATGGACGGCGTCCGCTGTACGGCGGCACTCCTCGCTGTTCAGGAATTGATATCGCTCAAACATGGCGGCATTTGCCGTTGATTTTAAATGTAGTGTAGCCCAATTGACGCAGAATTCATCTGAGCGAGTTACGCTAACCTACTGTTGCACAAATAAAACGGATATGTTTCAATGAGCGAAGTTGTACAGTGTTGCAGACATGCGTCTTTCGTCAAGGATATGCAGACTGCGTAATGAAAGCCGTCCTGTCTTATCCGATCTCCCGCTTTGGGCGGTCTTCGACCGCCGCTATCGCACGTTCGTCTCTTCATTTTCGATTCTCGCACGAAAGGGATATGCCCATGAATATTTACGTCGGTAATCTTGCATACAGCATCACGGATGCTGAATTGAAATCCGCTTTTGAACCATATGGTCAGGTCATTTCCGCTGAAGTTATCGTCGACAAACGCACACGCCGCTCGCGCGGTTACGGTTTTGTACGCATGGCCAATGAAGCGCAGGGCCGCGCCGCCATACAGGCGCTGGATGGCAGGGAATTCCAGGGCCGACCGCTGCGCGTCGATGAGTCCAAACCCGGCAGTCAGGAAAAACGATCGCCGGCCAGCCGCGGCGGCCGTTCTTCGCGCGGCCACGGCCGCCATCAGCGCCCCGCCACCAGTGCCTCGGCGGCGCCCGCCGCCCCGGCGCGCGGCGTATTGTCGTTCTTCAAAAAGATATTCTCCAGAGGTTGATCGTGGCACCGATCACGCGGCGCAAAGCCGCGTGATCGGTTTGCTCGTTCACCGGTGCAACCCGTTCCACAGCACCCCGAAGATCACGCTCGTTTGGATTGACAGGTCCCATCATCCTCTCCGGTGATATTCGGCTGACGACCGGTCCGGCGTTCCGACGCTGGCGCGTCAGCCTTGCTCCAGCAATTTGCGCAAATCGCCCAGCGCCGCGTTGGCGCGCGAGAGATAGCTTGCCATGACGAGCGAATGGTTGGCGACGAAACCGAATCCGGTGCCATTCAGGATCATCGGACTCCAGACCGTCGCCTGCGTTCCCTCCAGCTCGCGGATGATCTGCTGCAGGCTGACCAGCGCATTCTTTTTCTCCAGTACACCGTGAAAATCGATTTCGGCCGCCTTCAGAAACACAATCAACGCCCAGGCTGATCCGCGCGCCTCGTAAAATACGTTGTCGATCTCCAGCCACGGCGTCTTGACGCTGATCTGCGCCCGCTCGTCCGTGGAGCCGGCAACGGCGGTGGGACTGTTGAGATCGATGTTGACCCGCTCCTGGCCCACGCTGGCCGACAGCCTCTGCGACAGGCTGCCGAGGCGCTTTTCAACCAGCGCCAGCCAGTCCTTCAGGTTGTCGGCACGGGCGTAGAATTGGGCGTTCTGATCCTTTTCATTCAACAGCCGCGACAGATAGCGCTCCAGCGCCTCGTTGCCGGCGCGATACTCGCTCTCGCTCGACGGCAGTATCCAGGCGTCGTTCTGGTAGTTGAAGTGCGGCTCGGCGGTCTGCAAATCGGGATCCTCGGTGGATTGCGTCTGCGAGCGGCTCATGTCGTTGCGCAGCGCCTTGGCCAGATCGCGCACCTGCGTCAACACGCCGAATTCCCAGCTGGGGATGTTATCCATGAACACGCTCGGCGGCATGACGTCATTGCTGAGATAGCCGCCGCGTTTGTCGAGCAGCGTGTTCACGGTCTCGATCAACGTCGAGGTGATGACCACGCCCGGCCACAGCTTTTTCTCATCGCCACCCACGCGTTTGAGCGCGACCGCCTTTACATCGAACAACTCCGGCTCGCTGTCCCAATACTCCATCAACACCAGATTGATCAGCACTATCACAGTGACGATGCCGCCGATGGCGGTCATTTGCAGGGAATTCTTCAGTCGCTGCAGCATTATTTTCTTGCCTCCCCACGATGATTCCGCATTTGAATTTTTTGATCCATGGTCGTGTCCGGGACTCCGGCACGGTCCGCGTTTGTTTTCACCCGCGCATAGGCCCATGCGATCCATGGCAACAACGTCCCGACATCGACGGTATCCACCGTGGCGCCGCACCAGAGACGCAGACCAGGCGGCGCGTCGCGATGCGCGGCGATGTCATAGGCCACCCGCTCGGCTTCGAGCAGCCCGCACATGTCTCTCACGATGCGCCGGCGTTCTTCCATGCCCTTCCGTATGAACCACGGATCGGTGAACTTGAGACACACGGAGGTGCATGAGCGCGTCTCCAGGCGTTCGGCAAGAAAATCGATCCACGGCGTGCGCTCGACCCACCCGGCCACGACGGCCAGGTTGCGTTCACTGCGAGCGGCCACCTCCGGTACGCCGCCAATCGATGCCGCCCATTTCAGCGTGTCGATTTGATCCTCCACACAGAGCATCGACGGCGTATTGATGGTACTGCCGGTGAAGATTTCCTCATCCAATTTCCCCTTCTTTAGCAGCCGGAACAACTTGGGTAGCGGCCACGGTGGCGTGTAATTCTCCAGTCGCGCCACGGCGCGGGGACTCAGGATCAGCATGCCATGCGCCGCCTCACCGCCCAGCACCTTCTGCCAGGAATAAGTGACGATATCGAGCTTGGACCACGGCAGCGCCATCGCGAACACCGCCGACGTGGCGTCGCAGAGGGTCAGACCCTGACGGTCATCGGCGATCCAGTTGCCGTCAGGTACGCGCACGCCCGAGGTGGTGCCGTTCCAGGTAAAAACCACGTCGCGATTGCAGTCGACACGGTTCAAGTCGGGCAGCCGGCCGTAGTCGGCTTGAAACACGCGCACATCGCGAAGTTTCAACTCGTTTTTCACATCATGCGCCCAGCCGAGACCAAAACTCTCCCATGCCAGGAGATCAACACCGCGCGCGCCCAGCAGAGACCAGATCGCCAGTTCCATCGCGCCGGTGTCAGAGGCCGGCACAATTGCAATCCGGTAATCCCGCGGCAATCCCAGCAGTGCGCGGCTGCGATCCAGAACTTCGCGCAGGCGCCCGAGCCCATCCGACGAGCGGTGCGACCGGCCAAGCAAGGCGCCGCGCAATACCTCGGGCGACCAGCCGGGGCGCTTGGCGCAGGGGCCAGAGGAAAAAAACGGGCGTTCAGGCCGGAGAGTGGGTCGGTTCAACTTATTGATTCCCGAGTTGAGAATTCTGAATGGGTTATTCTACTCGTTATTTTTATGCACCACATTGAAACATATGGCCATGGAAATGGGATCGCTATATCTCAAAAGCGGGCTTTGCGTGAGCCTCATTTCAACGCCCGCGCAATTTTGCGTCATGCCCCACGTTCGGGCTTACACGTCTGCCACCAGGGGTTTATCGCCGCTTTGTTAACGAACTGTGTCAATTTTTCCGCTCGCGCATGATATTAAGAAAGTTCAATAAACAAAGGAGTTATGTGACACAGTTCCATCCGCTACTGATGCGGGTCTCGACTTCCGTCACAAGGACTGCCACACTTAGATTAATGGGAAGCCCGTGTCCCAAGCCTCTACAGAAACTGCGGGATGATCAATTTCAACAAGAAAGGGTAATGCTTATGAAGACGATGAGTAAATTGCTGTCCGCCACCGCGATCGCGCTCGCTGTTGCCACTCCTGCCAGCCCTGCGGCGGAGGGTTCTGCGGGCATTCAGGTCGGCATACTGACCTGCAATGTCGTGCCGGGCAGCCGGGTAAACCTCCTGATCCGCTCAACTGCCGACGTCTCATGCACCTATGAAAACCAGGGACAGACCGAAAAATACAAGGGCGAGACCGGGATCGCGCTGGGTCTGGACCTGAGTTTCAAGGATGATGAAAAATTCGCCTTTACCGTGATCGCCGCTTCATCGGACGTGAAGCCGGGCGCATATGCGCTGGCGGGCAAGTATGTCGGTGGCACGGCGAGCGCCAATGCGGGCGTCGGCATCAGCGCCTCTGCACTGGTCGGCGGCGGCAACAAGAACATCAGCCTGCAACCGCTCGCGCTCGGCACCAGCACCGGTCTCGGCGCTTCGGGCGGCATCGGTTTCCTCTACATCGAAGCTGCGAAGTAAGTCAGGCCTTCATCCCAGCGCCGGCCGGATGGCCGGCGCTGGCGCGGTTTGTATCGTTAATCTTTGTTTCAAACAATCGTTTTCATTACCCGGCCCCGCATGCGCAGGATTCAGGCAATCTGCCGGTCCGGACGGTAGAGCTCGTAGGCCTTGGCGTATTCCATGATGCGGGCCACATCCCGTATAAACGCCTCGTCGTAGCCCGCACGCTCCAAAAGATAAAATCCCATCTCCATGCCGCTGGTGATGCCGCCGCCCGTGATGATGCGCCCGGCGTCCACGACGCGCGCCCGTGAAATTTTCGCCCTGGGGGCGATTTCCGCGAGCCGATCGATGGGCACCTTTCCCATGTTCGAGGCCTCGATCCGATCGGGCTCCTTGCGATTGGTCGCCGGCAAGCCGTCGAGCAGCCCCATTTGTCCGTAGATCCAACTGCCGGTACACACGCTGGTCAGGAGGGTCTCCTCCGGCAGTTCCGATATGAAACGATGCAGATTGGCGTTATAAGTCTCCTGCCGGGTTCCGAATCCGCCGGGAATCAGGAAGGCGTCCATGGCGGGATTATCAGCGAAGCCATAATTGGGCAGCACGGTGAAACCGGCCTGTGCCTGCACCGGCCTCAGGCTTTCTGCGATCAGGAAGGCATCGAGCGATGGATCGAGGCGCCGCGCCACGGAAAAGACGCCGTAGGGGGCGGCGAAATCGACGATTTCCGCGTCCTTGTATATATACACCCCGAGCCGGAATCCAAGTTTATGCGGCATGCTGTTCTCCTTTCACTGCTTCAATTGTTGAATCACCACGGCGCTGGGAATAATCTTCTGGTTTGGTGGGTGCGATCCCCGGGTCGGAAAGATAAACCATGGCCAATGTAAAAACCATTACCAAGACTCTGTGGAGCGAAACCATCATCGAGATGCTGATCGATGGCCTGAAACGCAATGCCGGCGACAAGGAAATTCGCGAATTGATACGTGAGATCCGCAACAAGGGATTCAAACGCCGGTACGTGCTTGCCAAGGTCGAAAAATCCGTCGGCACCCCGGCGATGGAACGTGTCAGGCAGCTGAGCAGTGGTTCAAAATCACCGGAACAGCCGAAGCAATGAGGCCGGAGAGGGAACCCTCTCCGGCGTCGTTATTTCAATGTGAGTGCGGGGCGATGCAGGTGAGGGTTTCCAGTCGGGGGACGACCACCCGTTCCCGCCGTTCCAGCTCCGCCGCCCGCGGCGCAATCAAACCATCGATGAGCCGCTGGACGCTCGGAGGATATTGCCGCTCCACGGAGAAATACAGCAGACCGTGCAGCGCCATGAGTTCGCGGCGCAACAGGTCGGTGGGGTCATTGCCGGCGTTGTTCATAACGGCCACCTCCTCGTTAGGGGACCGGTGGCGATCTTGCGCGCTCAATTTTACAGCTTCGTGAAATCCGCAGGACTCCGTTGCCGCGCGCGGAACAGGATTGAATTCCGCGTCAGGAAACCCTGGGACTCTCCGGCACCGGCGTTGTATCGCGAACCCGACGGGTGGCTTCACGGCTTTCCACGAACCAGCGGATGACGGAGTAAAACACCGGTGTCAGCATCAAACCGAAGAACGTCACGCCCAGCATGCCGAAGAACACCGGCGTGCCCAGTGCCTCACGCATCTCCGCGCCGGCGCCGGTGGACAGCATGAGCGGCACCACGCCCATGACGAAGGCAAACGACGTCATGAGGATGGGCCGCAGCCGCAACCGGCAGGCCTGCAGGGCGGCCTCGATGCGTGACAAACCCTGATCCTGGCGCGACTTGGCGAACTCGACCAGCAGAATGGCGTTCTTGCTGGCCAGTCCCACCAGCACCAGCAACGCCACCTGCGTGAAAATATTGTTGTCGCCGTGGCGCAGGTCCACGCCGCTGAGCGCACACATGATCGTCATTGGCAGGATGAGGATTACCGACAACGGCAGCGACCAGCTTTCATAAAACGCCGCCAGCACCAGAAACACCAGCAGCGTGGACAGCGCGAACACATACAGCGCGATGTTGCCGGCGAGGATTTGCAGATAGCTCAACTCCGTCCATTCGAAACTCATCGACGTCGGCAATTCGCGCTTCGCGAGATCTTCCATGATCGCCACTGCCTGGCCGGAGCTGTAGCCTGGCGCAGGCGCGCCGTTGATTTCGATGGCCGGGTAGGTATTGTAGCGCACGACGCGATCCGGCCCGCTGATCTCCTTCAGGTGCAGCAACCCGCCCAGCGGCACCATCTCGCCACGGCTGTTACGGACCTTAAGCCGGCGGATGTCATCCTCGCGCATTCGGAAGGGCGCGTCGGCCTGGGCCGTCACCTGATAGGTGCGGCCAAACAGATTGAGATCGTTGACGTACAGCGAACCCAGATAGATCTGCAGGGTGTCGAAAATATCCGACAATGGAACGCCCTGCGACTTGGCCTGCACGCGATCGATGTCGGCGTAAATCTGCGGTTCGTTGTTCTGCACACTGGTAAAGAGGCCCACGACGCCGCGCTCTCGATTACCGGCCTCGATGAGCTTGCTGACCGCGGCGTAAAGATTGTCCTGGCCCACCGCCGCACGATCCTGGATCTGCAGCTTGAAACCACCGAGACTGCCCAGACCCAGGATGGGCGGCGGCGGAAACACGCCGACGAAGGCGTCCTGAATGACGCTCATCTTCTGAGTCAGCGAGCCGAGGATGCGCCCGAGCGTTTCGCCGCGTTCGACCCGCTCATGGAAATCCTTGAGCGGCACGAAGACGGTACCGGCATTGGGCGTATTGGCAAAACTGACCACGGAAAATCCCGGGAAGGCCACGGCGCCGGCCGCACCGGGTTCCGAAAGTATGATATCGGACACGCGGCGGATGACCGCCTCGGTGCGGTCGAGCGACGACGCCGGCGGCAACTGCGCATATACCACGAGATAGCCCTTGTCCTGCGAAGGGATGAAGCCCGCCGGCACGCGTTGCAATTCGTGGCCGGTGAACACCAGCAGTCCGGCGTATACCAGCAACACCACCACGGCCAGCCGCAACAGGCGGCCCACGACGGCGGCGTAGAGATTTGAACCGGCCCGGAAGGCCACGTTGAAGATTTTGAAGAACCAGCCCAGCAACAGATTCATGACGCGGGTGGGCAGATCAGGCTTGTCGGCATGTGACTTGAGCAGCAACGCCGCCAGCGCCGGACTCAAGGACAGCGAGTTGAAGGTCGAAATCACCGTCGATGCGGCGATGGTCAGCGCAAACTGCTTGTAGAACTGACCGTTGATGCCGGTGATGAACGCGGCTGGCACGAACACGGCGATCAACACCAGCGCTATGGCAATGATGGGCCCGCTGACCTCGTTCATCGCCTGCCGGGTGGCGTCACGGGGGGACTGGCCCAAAGCGATGTGGCGCTCGACATTCTCCACCACCACGATGGCATCGTCGACGACGATGCCGATGGCGAGGATGAGCCCGAACAGCGACAGCGTGTTGATCGAGAATCCCATGGCCGCCATGACGCCGAAAGTGCCGACGATCGACACCGGCACCGCCAGCAACGGAATAATGGCGGCACGCCAGGTTTGCAGGAACACCAGCACGACGATGACGACCAGCGTCAACGCCTCAAAAAAGGTATGGACCACGGCATCAATGGATTGCTGCACGAACACGGTCGTGTCGTATACGATGCGGTAGTCTATGCCTTCGGGGAATCGATCCTTGAGCTTCGTCATCAATTGCTTGATGTCGCTGGCGGTGGACAGAGCATTGGCGCCTGAACGCAACGAGATTGGGATGGCCGCCGCCGGTTCGTTGTTCAGCAGGCTGCGCAAAGAATAGCGATTGGCGCCCAATTCGATGCGCGCCACGTCGCGCAGCCGCGTCACCTGGCCCGCCTGTCCGTATTTGACGATGATGTTGCCGAAATCCTCCGCAGTGGTCAGACGTCCCTGGGTGGTGACCGTAAACTGAAAGGAAACCGAGTTGTCGGCCGGCGACTGGCCGACGGTGCCTGCGGCCACCTGAACATTTTGTTCGCGCACCGCATTGACGATGTCCGTGGCGGTCAGGTTCAGTGCCGCGATCTTCTCCGGATCCAGCCACAGGCGCATGCCGTAATCACCGGCGCCGAAGATGCGCGCATCGCCAACACCCGGCAGCCGCAGCAGTTCGTTGCGGATGTTGAGCAGGGCGTAATTTGACAGGTACAACTGATCATAGCGTTTCGACGGCGATATCAAATGGATCACCAGCAGGATGTCCGGCGAGCGCTTGGCGGTTGTGACGCCGAGACGACGCACGTCCTCCGGCAGTTTGGGCAGTGCATTGGAGACGCGGTTCTGCACCTGCATCTGGGCGATGTCGAGGTTGGTGCCGATCTCGAAGGTCAGCGTGAGTTGCATCTGGCCGTCGGAGGTCGACTGCGAGGACATGTACAGCAGCCCCTCCACGCCGTTGATCTCCTGCTCGATCGGCGTGGCCACGGTGTCGGCGATGACTTTGGGATTGGCGCCGGGGTAGGACGCCGTGACCACGATGGTCGGCGGAACCACCTCCGGATATTGGGCGATGGGCAGCAGGATCATCGACAGGCCGCCGAGGAGCGTGATCACCGCCGACAGCACCAAGGCGAAAATGGGCCGGTCGATGAAAAAATGCGCCAGTCTCATGGGGTGCGATGCTTAATTTTTTGCGCCGGGCGACGCGTCGGCGGCGGGAGACGCCGCCTGGGCGACAAATTCCGTCATGGTGGTTTGCTGCGGAGTGACGGGCGCGCCGGGGCGGGCGCGCTGCAGGCCGTTGACGATGATCCAGTCACCGGCCTCGATGCCGGACTTGATCACGCGCAGACCATCGATGTCCGCCCCCAGTTTGACGGGACGGTATTCAACGATGTGTTTCGCGTTCACCACCATCAGGTACTGCTGGCCCTGATCGATGCCGACGGCGCGATCCGTGACCAGCAGCGCGGGATATTTACCGCTGCCCGGGATTCGCACGCGGGCAAAAAACCCCGCGCTCAATTGATCGTCGGCATTGGAGAAAACGGCGCGGGCGCGCACCGTGCTGGTATTCGGGTCCAAACGCGGTTCGACGTAATCGATGTAGCCCTGATGCGGAAAGCCGTGTTCATCGGCCAGCGCCATTTCAACGGGGATGTGCGCATCGCGGGCGCTTTCCCGCTTGCCTTCGCGCGCCAGCCGGCGGTATTTCAGGACTGAACGTTCATCGGCATCGAGATAGGCGTAGATGGGATCGATGGACACCAGCACGGCCAGCAGCGTGGCTTCGTTGCCGCCGCCGACGATGAGGTTGCCGGGCGTGACCAGCTCGCGCGAGATACGGCCGCTGATGGGGGCGCGGATCTCGGTGAACTCCAGATTGAGCTTGGCCAGTTCCAGCGCGGCGTTGTCCGCGCGCACCGTGGCCTCGGCCTCCTCCAATTCCCGGCTGCGGATGTCGAGCTGCTCCTCGGCCAGCACATGCGTGCTGAACAACCGCTTGGCGCGCTCCAACTCGCTCTTTGCCAGCGCCGACTGCGCGTTGGCCTGCTGCAACGTGGCCTCGGCCCGTTCCACTTCGGCGCGGTACTGGCGCTGGTCGATGACGAACAGCAGATCGCCCTTCTGCACCTTCTTGCCGGCCTCGAAAAGCACCTTGTCCAGATAACCGCTGACGCGGGCGCGAATCTCCACCGTTTCCGCCGCGTCCAGACGGCCTGTGTATTCATCCCACTCCATGACATCCTTTTGCACGGGTTGGGCGACGGTCACGGCCGGCGGGGGCGGTGCGGCGGCGGCGGCGGCCGAATTGTCCGCCGAGCGGCTGCAACCCGCCAGCCAGGCACCAGCCAAGAGACACAGGAAACCATGCGGCGAAAGAATAAAACGCCAGACATTCATTGAGATACGACTCCCATTGAGACCGCGAAGACGCGTATTGTACCCGTTCTTCTGTAAAGCCTTTTGAACGGCTGCCGTGAAAATGTTCGACACGGCATTTCCCCTCGTTTAGAACTTCATGTCTTCAAAAAAATTCCTGACCCCGTCCAGCCATGAGCTGGTCTTTGGGCTGTGTTTGCCATCCGTCCCTTCCAGCGAACGGCCGAATTGCTGCAACAGCTCCTTTTGCTGGCGGTTGAGATTGACAGGCGTTTCCACCATCACCCGGCAAAGCAAATCGCCCACGCCGGCGCCGCGCACGGACTTCACGCCCTTGCCCCGCAGCCTGAACACGCGGCCGGTCTGCGTCTCCGGCGGTACCTTGAGCGCCACGCGCCCATCCAGCGTTGGCACGTCCAGTTCGCCGCCCAGCGCCGCCGTCACGAAACTGATCGGCACCTCGCAGTGCAGATCGTTCTGCTCGCGATGAAAGATCGGGTGCTCCTTGACGTGCACGCTGACGTACAGGTCCCCCGGCGGGCCGCCATGCTGTCCGGCCTCGCCCTCGCCCGTCAGTCGGATGCGATCGCCGCTGTCCACGCCGGCTGGCACCTTGACCGAATGCGTCTTGTGATCGCGCACGCGCCCGTGGCCGTTGCAGGTGGGACAGGGGTCGCGGATGACCTGCCCCGTGCCGCGGCATCGGGGGCAGGTCTGTTGTATGGAGAAAAATCCCTGGCTCATGCGCACCTGGCCGTGGCCCTGGCAGGTGTCGCAAGTCATGGGCTGGGTGCCCGCGCGCGCGCCCGTGCCATGACAAGACGCGCATTCCTTGGCGGTGGGCGTGCGGATCTTGACGGTGGTTCCGAACACCGCCTCCTCAAGCGTCAATTCCAGATCGTATTGGAGATCGGCGCCGCGATGAACGCGCGGACCGCCGCGGCGCGCGCCGCCGCCGCCGAAGATGTCGCCGAAGACCGAATCAAAGATATCGCCGAAACCGCCCACGCCGGCGCCGCCGAAGCCCGCGGCGGCGGAGGGATCGACCCCGGCGTGGCCGAATTGATCGTAGGCGCCGCGCTTGCGCGCGTCGCTCAAGACCTCGAAGGCCTCCTTGATCTCCTTGAAACTCTCCTCGGCCTGCTTGTTTCCCGGATTGCGATCCGGATGGTGTTTCATCGCCAGCCGGCGATAGGCCTTCTTGATGTCGGCCTCGGAGGCGTTGCGCGCCACCCCCAGCAGTTCGTAGTAGTCCTTTTTCGCCATAACCCAGTCAGTGTGAGCCGTGACAATAAACGGCGAAGGGGCGAGAAGTTTCCGCTTCTCACCCCTCGCACTCCCAATAGCTGTTCTTCTCTTTTACTGCTTCTTGTCGTCCTTGACCTCTTCGAAGTCGGCATCGACCACATTGCCCTCCTTCGGCTGTGCATCGCCAGCCCCGGCACCCGGTGCGGATCCGGCGGCGGCGCCCGCTTCCGCCGCCTGCTTGTAGGCCCGCTCGGCGATCTTGCCGGACAGTTCCATCAAGCGCTGCGACTTGGCTTCTATCACCGCCTTGTCGTCACCGTCCATGACCTTCTTCAATTCCTCGATGGCCGCCTCGATGTCCTTCTTCTCGCCCTCCGCGACCTTGTCTCCCAGTTCCTTCAGCGACTTCTGCGCGGCGTGGATCAGACTGTCGGCATGGTTGCGGGCGTCGACCACCTCATGGAACTTCTTGTCCTCGGCCGCGTGCGCCTCGGCGTCCTTGACCATGCGCTTGATCTCGTCCTCCGACAGGCCGCTGGAGGCCTTGATGACGATGGACTGCTGCTTGCCGGTGGCCTTGTCCTTCGCCGATACGTTGAGAATGCCGTTGGCGTCGATGTCGAAGGTGACCTCGATCTGCGGCATGCCGCGCGGCGCCGGCGGGATGTCCGCCAGGTCGAAGCGGCCCAGCGACTTGTTGGCCGCCGCGCGCTCGCGTTCGCCCTGCAGCACGTGCACCGTCACCGCCGTCTGGCCGTCCTCGGCGGTGGAGAATATCTGCTGCGCCTTGGTCGGGATGGTGGTGTTCTTCTCGATGAGCTTGGTCATCACGCCGCCCAGCGTCTCGATGCCGAGCGACAGCGGCGTGACGTCGAGCAGCAGCACGTCCTTGACGTCGCCGCCCAGCACGCCGCCCTGAATGGCGGCGCCGACCGCCACCGCCTCGTCGGGGTTCACATCCTTGCGCGGCTCCTTGCCGAACAGGTTCTTGACGACCTCCTGCACCTTGGGCATGCGCGTCTGGCCGCCGACGAGGATCACCTCGCCGATGTCGGAGGGCGCGACACCCGCGTCTTTCATCGCGGTTTTGCAGGGTTCGATGGTCTTGTCGATCAGATCCTCGACCAGCGACTCGAGCTTCGCCCGCGTCATCTTGACGTTGAGATGCTTCGGACCGCTGGCGTCGGCCGTGATGTACGGCAGGTTGACGTCGGTCTGCTGACTCGAGGACAGCTCGATCTTGGCCTTCTCCGCCGCCTCCTTCAGGCGCTGGAGGGCCAGTGGGTCGTTGTGCAGATCGAAGCCGTATTCCTTCTTGAATTCATCGCACAGGTAGTCGATGACGCGCAGGTCGAAGTCCTCGCCGCCGAGGAAGGTATCGCCGTTGGTGGACAGCACCTCGAACTGCTTCTCGCCGTCCACATCGGCGATTTCAATGATCGAGATGTCGAACGTGCCGCCGCCCAGGTCATAGACCGCGATCTTGCGTTCGCCCTTGCCGGCCTTGTCCAGGCCGAAGGCGAGCGCGGCCGCCGTGGGCTCGTTGATGATGCGCTTGACCTCGAGTCCGGCGATGCGGCCGGCGTCCTTGGTCGCCTGCCGCTGGGAATCGTTGAAATAGGCCGGCACCGTGATGACGGCGTCGGTCACGGGGTGGCCAAGATAGTCCTCGGCGGTCTTCTTCATCTTCATGAGCACGCGCGCGGAGACCTCCGGCGGCGCCATCTTCTTGCCGTTGACGTCCACCCAGGCGTCGCCGTTGTCCGCGGGGACGATCTTGTAGGGCACCATCTTGATGTCCTTCTGCACCATGTCCTCCGCGTACTTGCGGCCGATCAACCGCTTGACCGCGTACAGGGTGTTCTTGGGATTGGTGACCGCCTGACGCTTGGCGGACTGCCCCACCAGCACTTCATCGTCATTGGTGTAGGCGACGATGCTCGGCGTGGTGCGCGTACCTTCGCTGTTCTCGATGACCTTGGGCTTGCCACCCTCCAGGATGGCCACGCAGGAGTTGGTGGTGCCTAAATCGATGCCGATAATCTTGGACATGCTGCATTCTCCATCATCAAACCGGGGTTGTCAGTAAATGTGGGGGCGACTGGCCGTTTTTCAAGCCTTAAGGCGTGTTATTCCTGAACCTTGCCGCGGGCCACTATGACCAGCGCCGGGCGCAACAAACGGCCGTTCAACGTGTAACCCTTCTGTACCACGGTCAGCACCGTGCTGGACTCTGCGTCGGATTCCTGGGTGCTGATGGCCTGATGCAGATCGGGATTGAATTTTTCACCCAAGGGGTAAATTTCAGCGACGTTGAGCTTCTCCAGCGCGGTATTGAAGAGTTTCAGCGTCAATTCCATCCCCGCGCGCAGGCCGGCGGCCTCGGTGGCGGCCTGCGCCGCCGTCAGGCCCAGTTCCATGCTGTCCTTTACCGGCAGCATTTCCAGGATCAGGCGTTCCTGCCCGTATTTGTGGGCGTTCTCAATATCCCGCTGCGTGCGTTTGCGCAGGTTGTCCAGTTCGGCCGCAAGACGCAGCAGGTCGTTCTGGTAGCCCGCCGCCCTGGACCGCCATTCCTCCAATTCACGGGCCAGGGTCTCGATGTCCCGGCCTTCTTCGGCGGCCGGCGTATCTTCCACCATGTCTGATGGCTTCTCGGCCATCGGCGCCGCGGCGGCAATGTCTGTCACATGCTTCTTTTCCTTAGCCACGATGACTCCATGATTAAAAGCAGGGTTGTCAATGAGTTAAACAAGGCCGTCCGTTTATGAGGCGGATTCTTAAATTAATATATAGACCAAGGAAATGGGGCCGAAACTGCCAAATTCAAGCCTGAAAGTCTGGCGGAACTGGAAAATATCAGGTCAGCGTCTTCAACGCCGCGCCCAGAACCTTGGCGGTCAAATCCACCAATGGCACCACCCGCTCGTAAGGCATGCGGGTCGGCCCAATCACGCCCAGAACACCGATGACCCTGTCCTCGCTGCCGTAAGGCGCGGTCACCACGCTGTAATCGCTCAATACGTCGTAACCGGATTCCTCGCCGATAAAAATCTGCACCCCGTGGGCGTTCACGGCCTGATCGAGCAGGTGCAGGATGTCGCGCTTCTGGTTGAAGGCCTCGAAGATCTGCCGCAGCTTGTCGATATTGGACAGGTCATTGATGGCCATCAGGTTGGTCTGGCCGCTGACGACGTATTCATCGCCGGATTTTTCGGCCACCAGCGCCTTTTCCGCCATTTCGATGGCGGCCTGCATGTGCCGGTCCAGTTCGGCGCGATTGCGCGCCATCTCCCGCAGCAAATCCTCGCGCACCTGCAATAGATCCCGTCCGGCGAAGGCCTGGTTGAGATAATTCGCCGCCTGTTCCAGTTCGGAGGCGCTGTAGGCGCGAGCGGTCTGGATGATGCGATTCTGCACTTCCCGCTCGTTGAAAATCAGGATGGCGAGCACGCGATTATCCGATAGCGGCAGAAATTCAACCTGCCGCAACGCCCGCTGCTCCACCCGGGGGATCATCACCACGCTCGCCAGCCGGGTGATCTCAGACAGCATGTCGGAGGTCTTGAGCAGCAGCCTCTGCACGTCCGCCTCGCGTTCCAGGTCTCCGTGGATGCGCTCCACTTCGCCCGCGGACGGCGCGCGCATGGTCATGATGCTGTCCACGAACAAGCGATAACCCAGCACCGTTGGCACACGGCCGGCCGAGGTGTGAGGCGCGTGAATGAGGCCCAGGTCCTCCAGATCCGCCATGACGTTGCGTATGGTCGCCGGGCTCAGGGTCAGATTCGCCTCCCGCGCGAGCGTGCGTGAACCCACCGGCTGGCCCTCGGCGATATAGCGCTCGACGAGCAGCCTGAACAGGTGTAAGGCCCGCTCCGAGAGTACGCCGGGCGCGGGGGGGCGATGAATGGAACTTCCGGACATAATGTTTTGGAATTTAGCACTCTGCCCCCACGAGTGCAAAAGGACGGATGAGTACGCGCGGCGCTTTGAGATGAATATCAGGAAATGCTAAGGTGAAATCAGCGCCTACCGCGTTCCCCCGTCATGTTCAAACGCATCGGACTTTATGCCAAGCCGGATGACCCCCTCATCCTGCCCGCACTCCAGGCCGTGATGGCCTGCCTCAAACGGCGGCGGCTGGAAACCGTGCTGGATGAGACCAGCGCCGGTCTCATGGGCGGCAGCGCCGGCCGGCTTGCAGGCGGCGGTTGCGATCTCGTGATTGTCGTCGGCGGCGACGGCACGCTGCTCGGCGCCGCCCGCGCCCTGTATCAGGACGATGCCCGTCTGCTCGGCGTCAATCTGGGGCGCCTGGGATTTCTGGCCGATCTCACCCCCGGCGGCCTGCCGCAACAGCTGGACGCGATTCTTGACGGTTCCTACGCGGAGGAGCAGCGCCATTTGCTCCGCTGCGAACTGGAGCGCGGCGGCCGGGTGGTGACCGAAAGTCACGCCTTGAATGACGTGGTGATCCAGAAGTGGAGCACCGCCCGGTTGATTACACTGGGCACGACCATCGACGGCCAGCTGCTGCACAACCAGCGCTCGGACGGGATGATCATCGCCACCCCCACCGGCTCCACGGCCTACGCCGTGTCCGGCGGCGGGCCGATCCTGCACCCCCGCCTGCCCGCCTGGGTCATCGTGCCCATCTGCCCACACACCCTGACCCAGCGCCCCATCGTGGTGGCCGACAGCAGCCGCATTGAAGTCACGATCCATACCCGCAACCTGGACGATGCGCACCTCAACTGCGACGGCGAGGACTTGTGCGCCCTTGAGCCCGGCGACCGGGTGGCCATCACCAAACACAACCGCAGCATCCGCCTCATCCATCCGGCGGGCCACGACCACTACGCCACGTTAAGGGCCAAGCTGCACTGGGGCACCGATCCGTGCTGAGATACCTGGCGATCAAGAATTTCGCGCTGATCGCGGAAGTGGAGATGGAATTCGGCCCCGGCATGACCGTGTTCACGGGAGAGACCGGCGCCGGCAAGTCCATCCTCGTCGAGGCCCTGGGACTGGCGCTGGGCGACCGGGCGGATAGTTCGCTCGTGCGCACCGGCTCGGAACAGGCCAGCATCAACGCCGTGTTCGCACAGCCGTCCAACAAGGAGTTCCAGGCGTGGCTCATGGAACAAGGGGTGGACGCGAATGGCGATGAGATCATCATCAAACGTCAGTTCAGCGCCGACGGCCGTTCACGCGCGTTCATCAACGGCGGACCCGTGCCCCTGCAAACGCTGCGCTCGGTGGGCGAGCAGCTGGCCGACATCCACGGCCAGAACGAGCATCACGCCCTGCTGCGCCGCGAGGTTCAGCGCGATCTGCTCGACGGATATGCCAGCCATCCCGAACTCATGGAACGCGTCGTGGCGGCCTGCCGCCGGGTCCGCGAGACGGAGCGGGCGCTGGCGGAGATCGATGCGCTCGCCGCCAGCGAGCGCGAGGTGGAACTGCTGCGCTACCAGCTCGATGAACTGCGCGCACTCGATCTTACCCCTGAGGAAATCCTGCGCGTGGAGAGTGAGCACAAGCGCCTGGCGCATGCCGGGCGTTTGATGGATGCCGTCAGGCAGGCGCTGGCGGCGCTGAACGATGAGGACAGCTGCGCCGAAGTGGTACTGGAGCGGACACACATCGAATTGCAGGCGCTGGCCAGGCTCGACCCCGCCATCGACGAAGTCACCGCCCTGCTGGATCAGGCGTTGATCCCGCTGCGCGAGGCCGGTCATTGGCTGCGCCGTTATCTGGAGCGCCTCGACGCCGACCCCGACACCGTGCGCCAGTTGGACGACACCCTGGGCCGGCTGCACGATCTGGCGCGCAAACACCGCGTGCGCATGGAGGATCTGCCGCAGCAATTGGCGCAGATCGAGCAACGCCTGCAATTGCTGGAGCATCACACCGAACATCGCGCGAAGTTGAACGCCGATCTCGACGCGGCCCGGCAGGACTATAAGAACGCCGCCCACACGCTGCATGACAGCCGGCTCAAGGCCGCCAAGCGGCTGGGCAAGGCCGTCGCCGACAGTTTGCAGGACCTGGGCATGCCCGGCGGACGGTTCGCCATCGACGTCGCGCTGGACGCAGACACCCTCGGCCCACAGGGTAGCGATCGCGTGGAATTCATGGTCAGCGCCAATCCCGGACAGCCTTTGAAACCCCTGACCAAGGTCGCTTCCGGCGGTGAATTGTCGCGCATCAGCCTGGGGATACAGGTCATCAGCGCCCGCCATCAGACTGCGCCCACCCTCGTGTTCGACGAAGTGGACGTGGGTATCGGCGGCGGCGTGGCGGAGATTGTCGGCCGCCTCCTGCGCCGCCTGGCCGCGCGCGGTCAGGTGCTCTGCGTCACGCACCTGCCACAGGTGGCGGCGCAGGCGCAGGCGCACCTGCAAATCCAGAAACGCATAGCCAGGAACGATACCTTTGTTGCAATCAAGCCGCTCGGCAAGAACGAACGCGTGCAGGAAATCGCGCGCATGCTGGGCGGTGTGACCATCACGCCGCAGACCGTCGAACACGCGAAAGCCATGCTCGAACTGGCCGCTGCCTGACCCACGTATCTCCAATGGGACGCTGGCGGCCGCCCACTTCACAATCCTCCCCCTACATCACCGCAGAGGGTTATCAAGCCTTGCAGGCGGAGCTCAGGGGTTTGTGGGAACGCCGCGCCGAGGTCACCCGGCATCTGGCGGCGGCGGCGGTCGAGGGCGATCGCTCCGAAAACGCCGAGTACATCTACCGCAAAAAGGAGTTGCGCGAGATCGATCGGCGCATCCGCTATCTGCAAAAGCGCCTGCCGCTGCTGAAGGTCATTGCCCGGACGCCGGCGGACATGGAACGCGTATATTTCGGCGCCTGGGTCACGCTCGAAGCGGAGGACGGCTCCACGACGGTCTATCGGATCGTCGGGGCGGATGAGACCCGCGACGGCGAGAATTATCTCAGCGTGGATTCCCCACTGGCCCGGCAACTATTGAAAAAAAGCCCGGGGGAGGCGTTGATGGTTAAAACCGCCCGCATGACCCGGCGCTATCTGCTCATGGACATTGGTTATCAGCCGCCCCCGGCCAAAGCGGGGTAGGCCCTCCCGCCGCGTGGTTGTGCGGTGCGGATCATCCATATCCGGAAACAATGGGTTAGGGCAATATTCATATATCGTTTATACTGATTATTCCAGAATCGTGCCCAGCTTAGCGATCCATAAACGATAAAAAAATATTTCACATTTTGCCTCCCAATGAACGGCATCAGAAACCTCGAAAACAGCACCCTGGCCAAGTACCAGGTCATCAAGGAGATTGGCAAGGGCAACATGGGCAAGGTCTATCTCGGCCACGATCCCTTCGTTGATCGACCGGTCGCCATCAAGGTGGCGGATCAGGAACGGCTGTCCTCCATGGAAGACGGCGACCTCTACAAAAAGCTTTTTTTCAACGAGGCCCAGGCGGCTGGGATGCTGAAACACCCCAACATCACCGGCATCTACGACGCCGGCGCCAACGACGGCGTCTATTACATCGTCATGGAGTACGTGCACGGCGGCCAGACGCTGGAGAATTTTTGCGATCCCCAGAACCTGCTGCCGCTCAACGAGGTGATCACCATCACTTACAAATGCGCCGCGGCGCTGGACTACGCCCACAAGAAAGGGGTCATCCATCGCGACATCAAGCCGCGCAACATCCTCATCACCGAGGAGCATGACGTCAAGATCACCGACTTCGGCATCGCCGTGCTGCCGGAGGATCTGGGCAGCACCATGGTCAACCACGCCGGTTCGCCCCTGTACATGTCACCGGAGCAGATACAGGATCAGGACGTCACGCCGCAGACCGATATTTTCGCGCTGGGACTGGTGGTCTATGAGCTGCTGACAGGCCATCATCCATTTCAATCCAACAACATCGAGGCCATCCAGCACCTCATCCTCAACGGCGCCATTCCCCCCATCAAGAATTATCGCAATGACGTGCCCGACGTGCTGGAACGCATCGTCCATCGCGCACTGGCCCGCGATTCGCGCCAGCGCTACAAGAGCGCCATGGACATGGCCGGGGATTTGAGCCTGGTGTTCGATTTCATCCAGCCGGCCCGGGAATCGATCTCGCGCCAGGAAAAATTCAACGCCGTGCGGGCGCAGGATTTCTTCCGCGATTTCACCGACAACGAGATCTGGGAATTGATCAATGCCAGCCAGTGGCTGGACCTGCCGCCCAAGAGCAGCGTCATCATCGAAGGTGACGTGGACAAATCCTTTTACGTCATCCTCTCCGGCGCGGTGGAGGTCATGAAGTCCGGTATATTCGTGGACACGTTGGTGAGCGGCGATTGTTTCGGCGAGATGGGCTTTGTTTCCGGGCGCGAGCGCACCGCCAGCATCAGCACGCGCGAGGCCAGCACGTTGATCAAGGTTCATTCGGCGCAGATCGAGCGCACTTCGCTCAACTGCCAGTTGCGTTTCCACAAGCTGTTCCTGCACACCCTGATTGCGCGCCTGTCGCGGGCGACTGATCGCATCGTCCGCACGGGCCAGCCGGCGGCCCATGAACCGTCAACCCACGCCGCCTCCTAAGCGCCCGGCCGCCGTCGCGGCGCCGGCCGCGCAATCCGCCAAACCGGAGGGCCGGCTGGGCCTCGAGCAACTGCTGAACTGGCTGCTGGCGGACAAGCTCATCCTCAAACAACACATTGAACAATTGCGCAACGCGGCGCCGGGTCGTGTCGAGGATACGCGCCACCCGCTCATACGCATCAGCGAACAGGGTTGGGTCAGCGCGACACAGCCCCCCTACCCGTTGAGCCTCGAACGGCTGACGCGCTGGCTCGCGGAGAGAGTGGGACTCCCCTATCTGCGCATCGACCCGCTCAAGATCGACGTCGAGGCCGTCACCAAGCTGGTGTCACAGGCCTATGCCACCCGCTTCAGCTTCCTGCCCATCGCGGTGGACGCGGAGGCCATCACGGTCGCAACCGCCGAGCCGTACCTGCGCGAGTGGGAGACGGAGCTCGCGCGCATCCTGCAGCACAAGATCAAGCGCGTCATCGTCAATCCCAAGGACGTCGAACGCTATCTGAAGGAGTTTTACGGTGTCAGCCGTTCCATTTTCGGCGCCACCCGGACCTCCAGCGAGGCATCGCTGGCCGGCAACTTCGAGTCGCTGACCGAACTGGGCAAGATCGGCGAGCCGGACGCCAACGATCAGCACATCGTGCATCTGGTCGACTGGTTGCTGCAATTCGCCTTCGAGCAGCGCGCCAGCGACATCCACGTCGAGCCGCGCCGCGAACTGTCCCGCATCCGCTTCCGCATCGACGGCATGCTGCATCAGGTGCACGAGTTGCCGACGCCCATTGTGACCGCCATCACCAGCCGCCTGAAATCGCTGGGCCGAATGGACGTCGCCGACAAGCGCCGTCCGCAGGACGGGCGCGTCAAGACCAAGACGCCGGCGGGCAAGGAGGTGGAGATGCGCCTGTCCACCATGCCGACCACCTTCGGCGAAAAACTGGTGTTGCGCATCTTCGATCCACAGGTCCTAAGCCGCAGCTTCACCGAGCTCGGATTCGGCGAGCATGAATTCGCCTCCTGGCAGCGCATGGTGGAAAACCCCCATGGTTTCATCCTGGTCACCGGCCCCACCGGTTCCGGCAAGACCACCTCGCTTTACTGCGCGCTCAAACAACTGGCGCGGCCGGAATACAACGTATGCAGCATCGAAGACCCCATCGAAATGGTGGAGCCGCAGTTCAATCAGATGCAGGTGCAGCCCGCCATCGACGTGGACTTCGCCACCGGCGTGCGCACGCTGCTGCGCCAGGACCCGGACATCATCATGATCGGCGAAATCCGTGATCGCGAGACCGCCGACGTCGCCATCCAGGCGGCGCTTACCGGCCACCTCGTGCTCTCCACGCTGCACACCAACGACGCCCCCTCCGCCATCACGCGGCTCATCGACATCGGCGTGCAACCGTTCTTGATCGGCGCCTCGCTGCTCGGCGTCGTGGCCCAGCGTCTGGTACGTACGCTTTGCAGCCACTGCAAGAAGCCCGGCAAACTGGAATGGAGCGGCTGGCAGGCGCTGACCGCCAACATCCACGTCGCCGCCCCCAAGGAGGTGTTCCTTCCGGTCGGCTGCGATGAATGCCGGCACACCGGCTACCTGGGCCGCACCGGACTTTATGAAATCCTCACCATGAACCGCGAGATGCGCGACATGATCAGGCCGCACGTGGACTCGGGGACGCTGCGCGACGCCGCGATCCGAAGCGGCATGCGCGACCTGCGCCAGAGCGGCGCTGAAAAGATCGTCGCCGGCATCACCACGCTGGAGGAAGTCCTTTCCGTCATCCCCCCGCAGGAATCCTGACAGGTCGCTGCAAAACTACTGCACTCGGCGTTACTTTGTTGCCCGGCCCCCGGAAACCTTCATCTACTGACGTGTAAATTGCGGACTATTGGTTCCAACAAATTCCCCGAAGTATATGATGACGCGTATCGACACTTTTTTCATGAAACAATCCCCCGCGGTCATAACAATAACAGGGCTTGTCTTCGTTGTTATCCTCGGCGCCATTGATTTTTCATCGGGATATGAGATTGGTTTTTCCATCTTTTACTTGGCTCCCATTGTCTTTGTGACATGGTACGCGGGGAGGCAACGGGGACTTCTTGCAGCCATCATTTCTGCGCTCGTGTGGTTTGGAGCCGACCATTTCAGCGGACATGTGTTCTCGCGTTCTTTTATTCCCTTCTGGAATATGTTGGTGCGTTTGGGCTTCTTCCTCATAGTGGTTACCCTCTTATCTCAGTTGAAACTGGCCTATGAGAAACAAAAAAGGATGACCTGTGAGCTGCGGGATTCCATAGACAAAACCAGAATCCTCAGCGGCCTGATTCCCATCTGTGCGTGGTGTAAAAAAATACGGACTGACAGCGGATATTGGCAACAAGTTGAGACGTACATTACCGAGAATTCAGAGGCCTCATTCACTCATGGGATGTGTCCAGAATGCAAAAGGAAAGAACTCCAATCTTTACATCAACAAAAATGATAGGGGTGGGCTCGATTTATTCATATTCAATATTCGAACATGATCACTTTGTTCGACCTAGAAGTCCTCCAACTTCATATCAAAAGCGCGTTGGTTCCCGAATATAAACTTCAACCAGCTCGGGAGTAGTCTTCGACAGGCGGGCAGGTGCAGACGAGGTGGCGGTCGCCTTCGACGTTGTCGATGCGCGACACCGGCGGCCAGTACTTGGTGTCGTTGAGGTAAGGCAGCGGGAAGAATGCCTGTTGCTTCGAATACGGCCGCGACCATTGGTCATCCAATAGCAGGTCATGGGTGTGCGGAGCATGTTTCAGTGGATTGTCATTTTTATCCAGCTTGCCTGATTCAACGGCGGCGATTTCGCCGTGAATGCTGATCATCGCGTCGCAGAATTTATCCAATTCCCGCTTGTCCTCGCTTTCCGTCGGCTCGATCATCAGCGTGCCGGGCACCGGGAAGGACACCGTCGGGGCGTGAAAACCGTAGTCGATGAGCCGCTTGGCGACGTCCTCGACGGTGATGCCGCAGCGATCCTTGATCGGCCGAAGATCTATGATGCATTCGTGCGCCACCAAACCGTTCCTGCCCGTATATAAGATCGGATAGTGGTCCTTCAGTCGCCGGGCGATATAGTTGGCGTTGAGAATGGCGACTTGCGTCGCGCGCTTCAAGCCCGCCTCGCCCATGAGCGCGATGTAGGTCCATGGGATGGTGAGGATGCTGGCCGAGCCCCACGGCGCCGCTGCGATGGTGCCGATGGTCTCCACGCCTGCCGCAGCGGCTGCGGGATTGATGCCGTTAAGCACCGGATGATCGGGCAGGAACGGCGCCAGATGCGCGGCGACGCCGATCGGTCCCATGCCGGGGCCGCCACCGCCATGCGGGATGCAGAAGGTCTTGTGCAGGTTGAGGTGGCAGACGTCGAATCCGATCTCCGCCGGCCGCGACAGACCCACCATCGCATTCATATTGGCGCCGTCGAGATACACCTGCCCGCCCGCATCGTGCACGACAGCACAAAGCTCACAAACGGATTCCTCGAATACGCCGTGGGTCGAGGGATAGGTGATCATCAGCGCCGCGAGCCTGGCGGCATGCTTTTTGACCTTGGCCTTCAAATCCGTCACGTCGACGTTGCCATGCGCATCGCAGGCGACGACGATGACTTTCAATCCGGCCATGACCGCGCTGGCCGGATTGGTGCCGTGCGCCGAGGCCGGGATCAGGCACACGTCGCGTTGCATCTCGCCGCGCGTCTCGTGATATTTGCGGATCACCAAGAGGCCCGAGTACTCGCCCTGCGAGCCGGCGTTGGGCTGGAACGAGAAGGCGGCAAAGCCGGTGATTTCGCACAGCCGCTCCTCCAGTTCCTCGAACAACTGTTGATAGCCCTGCACCTGGTCGAGCGGCGCAAACGGATGAATGGCACTGAAGAGCTGGTAGCTCACCGGCAGCATCTCGATGGCAGCGTTGAGCTTCATGGTGCATGAGCCAAGCGGGATCATGGATCGATCCAGCGCGACGTCGCGGTTCACCAGCTTGCGCAGGTAGCGCAGCATCTCGGTCTCGGTGTGATAGCGGTTAAAGACCGGATGTTGGAGCATGGTGTTCTGCCGGCGCAGCGACGGCGGGATGCATTCCTCCACCTGTCCGTCCAATGCGGCCACGTCCAGCAACTGTTCCGCGTGCGTGGCGAATGCCTGCCAGAGCTGCTTCAGTTCGCTGCGACGTGAAGTTTCATCGAAACTCAGGCCCAGGTGATCCGCGTCGATCACGCGCAGATTGAAGCGCGCCTCGCGGGCCCGCGCCGCGATGCGCTTGGCGACGCCAGGCACGCGCACCACGAGGGTGTCGAAGAATTGAGCATGCGCGACTTGCAGATTCAGCCGCCGCAGGCCCGCGGCGAAAATCTGCGCCATGCGGTGCACCCGCTCGGCGATGACGCGCAGACCTTGGGGGCCGTGATAGACCGCGTAGAAACCGGCGATCACGGCCAGAAGCACCTGCGCGGTGCAGATGTTGCTGGTCGCCTTCTCGCGGCGGATATGCTGTTCGCGGGTCTGCAACGCCATGCGCAGCGCCGGCCGGCCGCGCGTATCCACGGACACGCCGATAATGCGGCCCGGCATCTGTCGCTTGAATTCGTCGCGGGTGGCGAAGAAGGCCGCATGTGGCCCGCCGTAGCCCATCGGCACGCCGAAGCGCTGTGCGGAACCGATAACGATGTCGGCGCCCAATTCACCGGGGGGCGTCAGCAACACCAGGGCCAATGGATCGGCGGCTACGGTAACCAGAGCGCCGCGCTTATGGGCCCAATCGACGACCGTCTTGGGGTCGCGTACCAGACCGCTTGAGCCGGGATACTGAACAAGCACTCCGAATACTTCCCGCTCCGGCGGCCCCGCCCACGGATCGGCAATGATCACTTCGATGCCCAGCGGCCGTGCGCGCGTCTTCACTACAGCAATGGTCTGTGGATGGCAGTCACTATCAACGAGGAAGGCATCGGCCGGCAGCGATACCAGCCGTCGCGTCATGGTCATGGCCTCGGCCGCGGCGGTGGCCTCATCCAGCAACGAGGCATTGGCGACGGCCATGCCGGTCAGATCGCTCACCACCTGCTGGAAGTTCAACAGCGCCTCCAGCCTCCCTTGGCTGATCTCCGCCTGATACGGCGTGTAGGCCGTGTACCAGCCGGGGTTTTCCAGCACGTTGCGCTTGATGACGTTGGGCATGATGGTGTCGTAATAGCCCATGCCGATCATGCTCGTGAATACCTGATTGCGCGACCGCATGCGCCGCAGATAACTTTCCACCACGCGCTCGCTGCGTGGCGGTGGCAGTTGAAAGGCTTTCTTGGAGCGGATGTCGGCAGGGAAGGTGCGATCCGCCAGTTCATCCAGCGTGCGCAGGCCGAGCGACTCCAGCATCGCGCCGATCTCACGCTCGTCCGGCCCGATGTGACGGCGAATGAAATCGCCGCGATCCTCCAGTTCCTCCAGCGTACGGCGTGTTTCGGACGGATTCATCGGAATTGTCGGGCTGTTTATTTCAGACCGGCGATGTAGGCTTGATAATCCTGCTCATTCATCAAGGCGTCGAACTGTTTTTTGTCCGAGGGCTTGAGCTTGAGAAACCAGCCACCGCCCGTCGGTTCGTTGTTGACCCGTTCGGGATGATCCGCCAGTTCCGTGTTGATGGCAGTCACAGTGCCGGTAATTGGCATCTTGACGTCGCTCGCCGCCTTTACCGATTCGACCACGGCGGCATCCTCGTCCTGTTTCACCTGCCGGCCCACCACCGGCAATTCGACGTAAACCACGTCGCCGAGTTGTTGCTGCGCGTAATCTGTGATGCCGACCGTGACCGTACCATCGGCCTCCTGTCGCAACCATTCGTGATCTTTGCTGTATTTAAGCTTCGGCATGAATGCGTTCTCCTTTTAATTTCTATAGTATCGGTGTGGAACGAATGGCAGCGAAGTTTGTACAATCGGCACCCGCTGGCCGCGCAGCATGGCGTACGCGGATGCACGCTTGCGCACATCATCCGTGCGGAGATAACCCATGGCAATGGGACGTTGCAGGCTGGGACTGAAACCGCCGCTCGTGATTCTGCCCGCAGTCGTGCCCGTGGCGTCTGCAAGCGCGACATCGGCGCGCAATGGCGCCCTGCCCTCCGGCAATAAACCCACGCGCAGTTCCACCGGGCCTACGGCCCTCTCGTGCTCCAGCGCTGCGGCGCCGGGGAATCCGCCGGTGCGCGCCCCGCCGTGACGGCGCGTCTTCGCGATGGTCCAGCCCAGACCGGCGGCGAGCACGGTGGTTCGCTCATCGATGTCGTGGCCATATAGACACAATCCCGCCTCCAATCGCAGCGAATCGCGCGCGCCCAGACCGATGAGTCCGACTTCCGGCTCTTTCAGAAGGCGACGCGCCAGTTGTTCCGCCTGATCAGCAGGCAGTGCGATCTCGTAACCATCCTCGCCGGTGTAGCCGGAGCGGCTGACACGGCACTGGATGCCGCCGATATTTACATGGATCACGGAGAGGAACGGCAATGTAGCAAGTGCCGGCGCCAGCCGCGCCATCACCGCGGCTGCTTCCGGGCCCTGTAATGCCAGTAGTGCGAGATGGGACAACGCCAAAATCGTGCAGCGTCCTGCGAGCGCAGTTGAAAGATGTTCGAACACCACCGTCTTGCGTGCGGCGTTGACCACCATGATCAATTCATCGCCCATGTTTGCGATCATGATGTCGTCGATGACGCCGCCGCGATCATTGGTCAGCAGCGCGTAGCATTGCCGCCCCTCCGGCAATTCGACAATGTCGGCGGGGGTCAGTGATTCCAGCGCCGCGGCGCGCACGTCACCCCGGATGGCGATCTGCCCCATGTGCGAGATATCAAAGAGGCCCGCGTGCGTGCGGGTGTGCTGATGCTCGCGCAATATCCCGTCCTTGTATTGCACCGGCATGTCATAACCGGCGAAACCGGTGAACCTGGCACCGGCCTCAACGTGCAGGGCGTGCAGCGGGGTGTGCTTGAGTGCGGGATGAGTGGTCGCGGTCTTGGTCACGGGAGAATTCATGCGGGTAATTTAGCATCCGCGCACCACCCGGTCACGGAGAACGCCGCCTGACGGTTTTTATGTGGCTTCAGCCGCGGGGGTGATGCTGCGCGTGCAGTTCTTTCAGGCGAGCGCGGGCGACGTGCGTGTAGATCTGCGTTGTGGAGATGTTGCTGTGACCGAGCAGCATCTGCACGACGCGCAGATCCGCGCCGTGATTCAGCAGATGGGTGGCGAAGGCATGCCGCAGCGTGTGCGGCGACAACGGCTTGTCGATGCCGGCCTTGCTGGCGTGGCGTTTGACCAGATACCAGAAGGCCTGCCGTGTCATGGGCTCGCCGCGCGGCGTGATGAAAAGATAAGACGATGGCCGCCCCCCCAACAGCGCGGGGCGCGACCCCTTGAGATAGCGTTCCAGCCACAGCACGGCCTCCTCGCCCAGCGGCACGAGCCTGTCCTTGTTGCCCTTGCCGGTGACGCGCAGCGCGCCCTGGCGCGGATTGACCTGCACGCCCCGCAGGCGCACCAGTTCCGAAACGCGCAGGCCGGTGGCGTACATCACCTCCAGCATGGCGCGGTCGCGCAGGCCCAGGGACGTGTCTACATCCGGCGCGGCCAGCAATTTTTCGACTTCCTGCTCGCTCAGGGATTGCGGCAACACCCGTCCCAGACGCGGCGCGGGCACATGTGCACTGGGGTCGTGGTTCATGAGATTCTCGCGCAGCAGATACTGAAACAGGCGCTTCAAGGTCGACAGCCGCCGCGCGGTGGTGCGTGCTGAATTACCGGCGTATGCCGCAAGAAACATCATCAGATCGCCACTCTGGGCTTGTAACAGTGGTAATTTCCTGGCATCGAGCCAGTCGAGGAAGGCGGCGAGATCGTTGCGATAGGCCAGCAGCGTGTTGTCGGACAGACCGCGCTCCACCCAGATCGCGTCTAGGAAACGCTCCAGCAGCGCGCCATCCGCGCCGGGCATGCTGACTTTATCGGCCTTGGCCATAAACGGAATTGTAAAGGAACTTCCGATCCAATCGGAGATTTAGTGGTGCAGGGATGCGCCGCCATTTTCTATGACCTCATGGTCATTGAAAATGAAGGCAACTGAAAATCGCATTTTCAGTTTCCGTGTTCCGAGAAGTCCGGGATGGACTTATTCAGGGCCCGAAAACAAGAAACGGATGCCGCCTCCGGGCAGCATCCGTTTTTGACGAACCCGCGTGTGAACGCAGGTGATAAAGCGTTTATTCCCCCTTGGCCTCGATCTTCTCGCGGATGCGGGCCGCCTTGCCGCGCAGATCGCGCATGTGATAGAGCTTGGCGCGGCGCACGTCGCCGCGGCGCTTCACCTCGATTTCGTTGATACTGGGGCTATAGGTACGGAACACGCGTTCCACGCCCTCGCCATGGGAGACCTTGCGCACGGTGAAGGAGGAATTCATGCCGCGATTGCGCCTGGCGATGACCACGCCCTCGAAGGCCTGCAAACGCTCGCGCTCGCCCTCCTTGACCTTGACCTGCACCACCACGATGTCGCCGGGGCGGAAATCCGGAATCTTCAATTTCATCTGCCCGGCTTCGATTTGTTCAATGAGCTTGCTCATGATGTCTATCTTCCACTATTTCTAAAATTTCTGTCCGCACTCGCGGATGAATTCCGCCAGCAAGGCCTGCTCATCCTCGCCCAACGATCGCTTCAACAGCAGCGCCGGCCGCCTGAGCCAGGTCAGGCCCAGGGCCTGTTTGCGGCGCCACCGCTTAATCTCGGCATGGTTGCCGGACAACAAAACCGCCGGCACCGGCAGCCCGCCGGCCACTTCAGGGCGCGTATAGTGCGGGTAATCGAACAGGCCGTCAACAAAGGAATCCTGTCCCGCGGAGCCCTCATCGCCCAGCACGCCGGGCAGGGTCCGCGCGACGGCATCGATCACCACCATCGCCGCCAGTTCCCCGCCGCTCAGCACATAATCGCCGATCGACCATTCCTCATCGATCCCGGCGTCGATGAAGCGCTGATCCACGCCCTCGTAACGTCCCGCGACCAGGATCACTTCCGGCCGCGCGGCCAGTTCGCGCACACCGGCGTGGTCGAGCGGCCGTCCCTGCGGACCGAGGTAAAGCGCCCGCGCGTGCGGCATGGCGGCCCGCGCCTCCCGCAGCGCTGCGCGCAGCGGCCCGACCTGCATCACCATCCCGGGCCCGCCGCCGTAGGGGGAATCGTCCACCCTGCGGTAATTGCCGGCGGCATAGTCGCGCGGATTCCACGTCCGCACTTCAATCAACCCCGTCTCGGCCGCCCGGCCGCTGACGCCGTGATCCGTCACCGCCCGCAGCATCTCCGGAAACAGCGTGATGACTCCGGCGCGCCAGCTCATGAGAACTCGGGCTCCCAATCCACGTCGATCCGGCCCTGCTTTTCATCCACGGCCAGCACGTACACCTTCGGCACCACCGGGATCAAATGCTCGCGCTCCGTGTCGGCCACCACCAGCACGTCGTTGGCGCCCGCCGTTTCCATAATCCGCCGCACCCGGCCCAACTCCGCGCCCCGGCGGTTGATTACGCGCATCCCGACCAGATCGGCGACGAAATGCTCGCCTTTCCCGCGCGGCGGGAGCTGCGCACGTGTAATCGCGATCTCCACGTCCCGCATGCCGAGCGCCGTATCCCGATCCTCGATACCCGCCAGTTCAGCTACGAGGCCCCTGCCCTGCACGCGGCCCGTGACGACTTCACGCGGCTCCCAGATGCGGTCCCGCCGCAAATACCAGGGCGAGTAGGTGAAAATCTCCTCTTTCGGCTTGGTGTACGAATAAATTTTCACCCACCCCTTGACGCCATGCACGCCAACAATGCGGCCGACGGGCACAAAATTCTCGTGTCCCGCCGCGCGGTCAGAGGTCGCGTCGGCGGGCGCGGACACAACGGGAGGGATCAGGCGGCTTGGTGCGCGCTGATCAGGCTGGCAACACGCGGGGTGGGCTGGGCGCCCTTGGACAGCCAGTAGTCGACGCGGCTTTTATCCACCTGGAAGGCGACTTCTTTTTTCGTCGCCATGGGGTTGTAGAAGCCGATGCGCTCCAGATGCTTGCCCCCGCTTGCCTTGCGGCTGTCGGTTACGATGACGTGATAAAACGGACGCTTCGGGGCGCCCCCACGAGCCAGACGAATGCTTACCATGCGGCAAAGTTCCTGTCAGAATTTGAATGTCCGTCCCCGCATTTCAATCAGGGACGGTAATTTAAGGGCGCGTATTGTACGGGAATTCATCCGGAAAAGAAAAGGACTGGTTGCCTTGGCCTTATGAATACCAATGACACCCTGCGCGAACAGAAAAAACGGCTGCGCGGGCAGTTGAAGGCGGCCCGCGCCGGCTTGGGCGAGGCCGAGCGCAAGCGGTATTCCGCGACCATCGTCGAGCGGGTGCTGGCCCTGCCGGAGGTGCAAAAGGCCCGCAGCTGCTTCATCTTCGTCGGTATCGGCGAGGAAATCGCCACGGCACCGTTGATCGACCGGCTCGCCGCCGCCGGCAAGACGCTGTACGTGCCCAAAATCATCAGCAAGACGGAAATGATCGCCTGCCCCTTCCGTGGCTGGGACGATCTCAGGCCCGCGCAACTGGGGATACCCACGCCCACCGGCACAGAGCGTTACGATGGCCCCATTGACGTCGTAATCACGCCCGGTCTCGGGTTCACCGCGTCCGGGGCACGCATCGGATACGGCGCCGGTTACTACGATCGCTGGTTCGCCACGCATAAGGTCGGCGCCAAAATCGCGCTCGCTTTTGAAGCACAAATACTGCCGGATCTTCCCACCCACGACGGCGATCTCCCCGTGGACATGCTGGTCACCGAGCAGCGCACGATTACTGTAAAGGCATAGGGAGTCTGCTGAAATGCAGCAGGTCACTTTTGACACGCTCAGATTATGCGGCGTAGGCTGTCAAAATATATGAAACAAATTGATCTAAAAACTTGGGAGGAATTCGAAGATCACGTTTTACAATTAGAACACGAACGCAGTGAGCGCAAGAAAGTAACAAACCGTTATATTTCAGATTATTTGTTTCGCGGTCAATCTGATAGTTCGTGGGAACTTTCTACTACGCTTGAACGCTACGCGGGCCGTTTATTGAGTCTAGAGGAGTACTATCAAATAGTACTCGCGACGAAGCCACAAGTTGAAACCTTTACTGGGGCTAGATGGGAAATACCGTCTAAGCCTGAGTATCTGCAAAAGATAGAAGAAGTGGGCTTTTTGACTTTCGGTAGATTTCCCGCATATGAGTATTTCGTTTATCTTCGCCATCACGGTTTCCCTTCGCCTCTGCTTGACTGGACACGATCGCCTTTTGTTGCGGCGTACTTCGCCTTCAAAGATCATCAATCGTCAGAAACTAGTACCTCTATTTTCGCTTACTGTGAGTACACTGCAGGAAACAAAACAGGGTCAAGTTCACATCCGGAAATTACTGGTCTTGGCCCTTATGTACGAAGCCATCGCCGTCACTTTCAACAACAGAGTCATTACACGATTTGCACAATAAACCAAGGTAGTAACCTTTCTTATGCTCAACATGACGATGTTTTCGCTGAGAACAGTGAAGATCAAGACGAATTGTGGAAGTTCAATATTCCAAGCTCGGAACGACTTAAAGTCCTCAAGCGCTTGGAGCTATACAACATTAATGCCTTCTCGCTTTTCGGTTCAGAGGAAAGTCTTATGGAGACTCTCTCCTTTCGCGAGATATTATTCCGAAATGAAAAATAAAACCCCGCTCAAGGCGGGGTCTTAACAACAAGAATAATCCTGCGCCAGTCGTTATTGATTGACGGCCTTCATCGACAGGCGCACGCGGCCCTGCTTGTCGATCTCCAGCACCTTGACCTTGACCATGTCGCCCTCGCGCAGCTTGTCGCTGACGCTCTCGACGCGCTCGTCGGAGATCTGCGAGATGTGCACCAGACCGTCGCGGCCCGGCAGAATGTTGACGAAGGCGCCGAAGTCCATGAGCTTGGCCACGCGGCCCTCGTAGATCGCGCCCACCTGTACGTCGGCGGTGATCTGCTCGACGCGGCGCTTGGCCTCCAGGCCCGCGGCGGCGTCGACCGACGCGATCTTGACGGTGCCGTCGTCCTCGATGTCGATGGTCGTACCGGTTTCTTCGGTCAGCGCGCGGATCACCGCGCCGCCCTTGCCGATCACATCGCGAATCTTGTCCGGGTGAATCTTGATGGTGATGAT